>CAZPDE010000001.1:0-60027 GCA_964585315.1 uncultured Dehalococcoidales bacterium
CAGTTTCTCGGCGACGGCGGCTGTTGTGCCGGAACCGCAGAAGAAATCTGCAACGATATCGCCTTCGTTGCTTGATGCTTTGATGATGCGCTCTACCAGGGCTTCGGGTTTTTGGGTGGGGTAGCCAACTCTTTCTTTTGCAGTCGGCGCTAATAGAATGTCAGGCCATATTGATGGAGCAGCAACCCCAGGGCGTTCATCAAGATAGTACTTAATATAAGGTTGTCCAGTGCTGCTGTGGTACAGCTTTTCCTGCTTATCAAATTCCTCCATTTTTGCCTTTGAATATGCCCAAAATCGTCCTTGTGGTGGCTTAACTCCTTTCCATTCGTAGGACGTATCACCGCCTGGCTTTGCAGCAGTAGGAGTAACTAGCCTATATCTACGTCCGTTTTCTATCTTATTGTATTGCTGTTCAATTTGTGCATCGGAAAAAGGGATGTATTGGGTATTCCAAATAAATTGCTCAGGGTTCTTAGTGTAAAAACAAATGGAATCATGAACAATATCATATCTCCTTGCACCTTGTTTTGCATCACCATGTGCTGTTGTTCGCCGCCAGATTATCTCATTAGTAAAACCACTTTCACCAAACACCTCATCCAAAACCAACCGCATATAGCTATTCACCCGCCAGTCACAATGCACATAAATACTGCCATCCTCCGCCAATAAATCACGCATCAAAACCAACCGCTCATAAATCATGGCAATGAAACTGTCCGCCCCCCTGCCCCATGTATCACGGTAGGCGATTTCTTCCAGGATATTGGGCTTCTTGGTGAAGGTGTCGCCGCCAATCTCAATATCCATGGAAAAATCCGCACCCACATCAAATGGCGGGTCAATGTAGATTAGCTTGATGCCACCCTCCTTTTCGATTTCCTCACGGAGGGGTCCGTTCTTGAGGCTGGATAGAATCAGTTTGTTATCGCCCCAGATGAGCTTGTTGGTCCAGCCCTTGAGCTGACGGCCGCGCTTGTCGATGTCAAAAAGCGCAAGCTGTATCCTGGTGTCCTTTTCGGCGCGAGGTTCGTCAACCTGTTCAATGACCTGAAAAGGCAACACTACATTGGAGACTTCATTAGTCTTGCCGTTCCACACCAGCTCAACCTCCCGTTTCTCCTCAAACAGGAGAAACCGGTACTTGTCCGGCAACGGCTTCCCCGCTTCAAGGTATTGGGTGATGTCACGGATTTCATTGTCAGTGAGTTTCATACGCTCCCCTGATTATGTATTATATCACTTGGCTGCCTGGTTTGGGGGGATAGGGCGCTGTGATAGCTGGGGGAATGTAACATCCGAGTTCAGGCGCTGCACGGTGCTTGCAAAACCAGCCTTAATTTGAGGCTGTCCCTGGCGGTCGGAGTGCAAGGAGTTGTTAGACGGCCATCTTTAATCAGTCTTTGACTCCAGTGACGTCTGCTCCTTGAGCTGTTTCAAGTAGTCAAGGATTGGTGTGTCGGGTAGACCATCTGCAATTGTTTGGCTATAGTCAAGGGCGGCTAGAAGTTCTTGGGCAGCAAGACTGGTGGTATCGCCATATGACTCCATCATTTGCATTGCTTGTTTTCGCAGATCCCCGATGGATTGCTTCATGGCTGGAATGATATCGGTGGGCATCCAGCCAGTTACATCACGTAGAATCTGACGTAGTTCAAGTTTCTGTTCTTTAGTGCCTTTGAACTTTTCTGGCCATTCCCATAGAAATCTTTGAAATTCAAGATAAAGGGCAAATACCCACGTCATGATAGGTTCGCCGCCTTCCACTGAGAAATCCATCATGCGTTGATCAAACACAGTTGGCTGATAATGATACACCGTATTACGAAAGCGCCTTAACAAGCTGCAGTACTCTGGATAATCATTTAGCAATCCATCCACGACTTTGTCTCTATACCCAAGATGTTGCCAGCCCTCAATGACGACCCACATACTCGCAAACCATTGAGCGCTAACTGCCACGAGATGCCACTCTGGGACCTCATCATCTGGTGGTACCACATCGTTATGGTAGGAAATGAATCGGCGGCGCTGTAGGTCTGCCCAATACAGATACCTAGCCCACGAAACGAATCTATCGAATTCGATACTAAAATCAGTCTCCATCAGTAAAGCTCCACCGCTAGTTTCAGGCCGCCTAACGCCCGAATTCAGCCACCGCCAGGGAATATACAAAACAACCCCTCGGTGGAACCAACTCCAAATTCACCCAACCACAGTATAACCATCCAGAAGAGCGCTGACAAGCGACCTCCTTTGCCGTTCCGCCAGGGTGAATCGAAACTAAGTCACGACAGCAAGCCCAAGCCTATTTGGGGTCGCCCCTGGCGGTTGGAGTTCGTTGAGTTTGTTGGGTGGCTTACTCATAGTGAGTCCACATTCGGATCACCTTTACAATCCGTTCCTCTTCAAGTATTTGATAGACCAAACGGTGCTGGATATTGATTCGACGGGAATAAGCTCCCGATAAATCTCCTACCAACTTTTCGAATGGCGGTGGCGTTTGAAAAGGGTCCGTGCAAAGTAAATCAATCAGTGGCGTTGCTTTGGACTTTAATCCGGCGGCTACCAGTTTTCGAGTATCCTTCTGAGCTTGTTTCGTGAAAACGACCTTCCAATTCACCAATCAAGTTCCTCGGAGCATTCACTGACCGGCGTATTCAACCCTTCAATAATCGATTCTCGCATGCCTGGGGTCGAGAGCAGGTGCAAGGTCTCCTGAATTGAGCGCCAATCATCTTCTGCTACGAGAACCGCATTTGCCCGCTTCCCTGTTATGAGGACGGATTCGTGAGATGTTGCTATCTCGTCGATTAATCGATAGAGTCTAGCTCTGGCATCCGTTGCTTTGAATGTAGTCATTATTAACCTCGTTATGAAATGTTTCAAAATGATGATACGCTATAACGTACGCATTGTCAAGTAAGACTCTCACCCACTACACAAGCCTCTTAGCCTATTTAGACATTAAATAAAAAGGTAACTATATCTCCATCCTGGACAATGCAATTCTTGCCTTCTGTTCTGAGTAAACCTCTTTTCCTCGCCTCAACAAGATTACCACACCTCTCCAAATCGCTGTAGCTGACTACCTCAGCTCGGATAAACCCCCTTTCCATATCGGAATGAACTTTCCCTGCCGCCTTCGGCGCAGCGCTACCACTATGTATAGTCCATGCTTTTAATTCAGCGGAGGCCGTGGTAAAGAAGGAGATTAAACCTAGAAGGTGATAGGAAAGGTCGATAACTCGGTCAAGCGCCGGTGTAGTTAGTCCCAATGCCTCACGGAATTCTTTGGCTTCAGTGTCGCTGAGCTGAGATAGCTCCATCTCCAGCTTGCCGCATAATGCTACCACAGCAAATTGGGGATAAAGTAACATTATCTCGCTCTCCAATTGTGCAGCTTGTGGTATTTGCGCCTCTCCAATGTTAAGGACAACCAGCAGCGGCTTCGCAGTGAGAAACTGGTAATTAGACAACATTTTAAGTTCATCCTCAGCTAAGCCCTGCTGCCTGATTGGTATTTCTTTCTCCAATTCTGCCTTAATCTTTTGCAATAGGACTTGCTCTTTCAGGTATAATCCGCGCTCCGTGGTTTTGGCTCCTTTTAGAGTTTTCTCCAGCCTCTCAAGTCTTCTTTCGATAATGGTTAAATCCGAGAAGGCGAGCTCTAAATCCAGGGTAGCCATATCTCGTTTGGGGTCTACGCTTCCTTCAGGATGGGGGGAATTCGCATCTTCAAAAATTCGAACTACTTGTATCAAAGCATCGGCGGTAATTAGATAGTTCAATAGCTCTCCTCTTATTCCTTCCTCAATGCCAAAAGTTTTGGGTGAGCCGGCAATATCTATATAATTTACTTCTGCAGGAACGGTCTTCTTAGGCTGAAATATATTTTCCAGCGTTGATAATCGTGGGTCAGGCACTTTAGCCACACCGGTGTTTGGGGCTAGGGAAGGAGAATAAGTGGCAACTTCAGCCTTGCCTCTGATTAAGGCATTAAAAATTGTTGTTTTGCCGCTCTTGGGCAGCCCGATAATGGCAATCTTCACAGCTATATCCTATCATATTTTGGCTTTACCCTGATAAAATACTACAGAGAATGTTTTATATTTTCTACGGTCAGGATGATCTTTCTCGTTACCAAGCTGTAGAGGCAATTAAAAATGGCTTGGGCGACCAGGAAATGTTAGCGGTTAATACCACCAGTCTAGATGGTCAGCATCTAACTTTAAATGAGCTTAGGGATAAATGTGGCGCTGCTCCCTTTTTGTCCCCACACCGATTGGTTATAGTTAACGGCCTGCTACAACGTTTTGAGCCAAAGCGAGGCAGCTTGCGAGCTGGCAAACGCGCCGCCGCTGAACCTCAAAGCAAGTTGCGAGAGTGGCAAGATATGGTTTCTTACATTGAGCAAATGCCCATGACCACTGTGTTGATATTAGTTGATGGCAAGATAAGTGGCTATAATCCCCTGTTAAAGAAAGTTTCGCCATTAGCTAAAGTGAAGACCTTCTCTTTGTTACAAGGCAAGAGCTTGAGAATCTGGATACAACAGCGAGTCAACAATGAAAGTGGCAGTATCACTCCTCAGGCAGTGAATTTGCTCGCTGAACTCATAGGGGGAAATCTATGGGCAATGAGTAATGAAATCCAGAAGCTGCTTCTTTATAGTCAAGGATGCGCTATCGATGAGGCTGATGTCAAGCAACTGGTGAGCTATGCCCAGGAAGCTAGCATCTTTCCCTTGGTGGATGCAGTTCTCGAAAGTCAAAGCAGGATAGCCCAAAGAATATTGCATCAACTATATCAGGAAGGCGCCGCCCCAGCCTATATTCTAGTCATGATTACCAGGCAGTTCCGCTTGATAGCATTAGCCAAGGGGTTGGAGCCTGGCCTATCCCATTTGCAGATTCAAAATAGGGTAGGCATATCGGGTTACGGTTTAGATAAAACACTCAGGCAAGCCAAATTGTATGATTTTAAGCGTATAAAACAGGCTTACGCTAAGCTTTTGGAAACGGACATCGCTATCAAAACTGGTAAATATAATGAGAAATTAGCACTGGAACTTTTAGTAGCTGAGCTTGCCAGCCCACGAGTCTAAACTATCTAGTTTTTAGTATTTGTAGATTCTTTTGATATTGGCTCACCTCCTTCTACATTTCTAGGCTGTTTAATTTTGTTTTTCTGTTCGATTTTGGGCATTTTGGACTCTCATGGCGGGGATAAACCCCGCCACTACAATTATAACGCCTCCGTAGGGTCGGGGCTTGTCCCCGACCAGTTTCCCTCGTTCAATCTTGGGCCTTTTGGAGAGTCTTCAGCCCCTAATTAAATCCTAAACTCTAAACAAATATCAAAAATCAAAGATAAAAAATTAAAATTACAGATTAAAACTCAAAATTTTTAGCTTAGCTTTGTCATTTTGCATTTTGACTTTTGACCTTTGATTTTTAATTTTCTTTTAGTATTTCTAGTCAATTAGGCAGCTACATTTTTGAAACAGCTTACATTTTAGGAGGGCTATTGCCAAAGTAAACTTTAGTGTGAGGCCAGGGAATTTCAATTCCTTCCTTATCAAAGGTTCTCTTGAGCCTGAGGCGCAGTTCCCCCATTATGTCCCACTGGCGCATTGGTTTAGTGTTTCCCAGTATTTTAATGCCAATGCCTGAATCACCTAAGTTATCCACCCTGAGCACCTGTGGTGTATTGATAAAGTCTGCCTTCCATTTGGGGTCTTCCGCCATTTCTTTACACACTTTATTTATGATTTCAATAACATGATCAAGATCCTCTCCATAGGCTACCGAGATATTCATGTTTACCCTGGCATAATCCTTAGTAAAATTGCTGGCTATTTTAATTTCACTATTAGGTATGGAGTGCACTGTGCCATCGAAATCTCTGAGAACAGTGCGTCTTAAATTTATTTCCTCAACTGACCCAGCAATGCCAGCAACTTTAACCCAGTCTCCTATCCTATATTGGTTTTCCAGCAGGATGAAAATACCGCTAAGCACATCCCTGATTAGACTCTGGGCGCCAAAGCCTACAGCAATGCCTATAATGCCCAGCCCGGCTAATATCGCACCAATATTCACACCAAATTCAGGAAGTATGGTAATAATGGCAAAAATGGCAATGACGACTATGGCGGTATTAGTAAGAACCGAGGATAAAGTATTAACTCTCTTTTTAATCTCTTCTTCAGGCTGTCCTTTCATTCGTAGTGCCACTGTTCTTTTGACCAGTGGAGGCGCAAAATGACGTAGCAAAAAATATAAAGCGACAGCAAGAATAATGATAACGAGGACAGGAATGCCATGCGTGTTAAACCAATCAATCATGCTCATTCTTCTGGGAAGCTTGTATTTACAAAGCCTCTTTGCCCAATAACAATGTTTATGCTAGCATAGTTAAGGTTGGGCATCAATTGGCAGCTATAAATGACCAGTGACGAAATTAGACAAACCTTTCTGGAGTTCTTTCGGGATAGAGGTCATAAAATTATCCCTAGTTCCTCTCTAATCCCTTACCGAGATCCAACCTTACTGTTGACTACCGCTGGCATGGTACAAATCAAACCATATTTCCTGGGATTAGAAGTTCCCCCTAGCCAGCGCTTAGCTTCTTGCCAGAAGTGCTTTCGCACTACCGATATAGATTCGGTTGGTGATAGCAAGCATCTTACTTTCTTTGAGATGCTGGGAAACTTCAGCGTGGGTGATTACTTCAAGAAGGAAGCTATTTCCTGGGCATGGGAGTTTGTCACGCAAGAGCTGAAGTTAGCCGAAGAACGGCTGTGGGTGACTATTTATCTTGATGATGATGAGGCTTTTGCCTATTGGCGACAAATTGGAATTCCCGCTGAGAGGATATTGCGATTTGGCAAGGAGGATAATTTCTGGGGTCCGGCTGGCAATTCCGGACCTTGTGGACCATGCAGCGAAATCCATTATGACCTGGGGGAGGAATTCGGCTGCGGTAAGCCTGAATGTCAGCCTAATTGCGATTGTGGTCGCTTCTCTGAAATCTGGAATCTGGTATTTACCCAGTATAATCAGGGCACGGATGGTAGTCGCACCCCTCTACCCAAGCCAAATATTGATACAGGGCTGGGCTTGGAAAGGACTGCGGCTGCTGTACAGGGTAAATCTTCAGTTTATGAAACTGACCTTTTAACACCATTGATTGAGCGAGTTTGCCAATTGGCGGGGAAAAACTATGGCAAGGACGAAGATATTGACCGAGCCATTAGAATTGTTGCTGAGCATAGTCGTGGCGCTGTTTTTCTTATTACTGATGGCGTTTCACCCTCTAATGAGGGAAGAGGCTATGTATTACGCCGAGTGTTGCGTCGCGCCTCTCTTTTCGGTAGAAGGCTGGGCTTGGACAAGCCCTTTCTCAGCGAAATTGCCGAGGTGGCGATTGATAAAATGGGTCATATGTACCCTGAATTAGTTGCTAATCAAGGCTTGATTGGCGAGGTAATTAAAGCTGAGGAGGGAAAGTTTATTTTTACTTTGGATGCCGGGCTTAACCTGGTGGAAAGGCTTGTGGGTGAGGCTTTGGACCAAGGGAGGGAGTGGCTATCAGGTGAGGAAGTATTTAGGCTCTATGATACTCATGGTTTTCCCCCAGAACTAACTGCTGAAATTGCCAAGGAAAGAGGTCGTTCCGTAGATTCAAAGGGCTTTGAAGCTGAGATGGAAAAGCAGCGAGAAAGAGCCAGGGCAGCACATGCTTTTATTAAGCCGGGCGAAGTTAGAGAATTTATTAAGTCAGGTGAAATTAGAGAAATAGCATTAGCACCAACATTTTTTGTTGGCTACGAAAGCATTGCCTCGCAATCTAAGGTTCTTGAGCTTATAGTTAAGGGGAAGCCCGAGGAAGAAAGTGCTTATAAAGGCGAAGAGGTTGACATAATTCTGGACAAGACTCCTTTCTATGGCGAGATGGGTGGGCAAGTAGGCGATACTGGTGAAATCAGCAGCGATAGAGGAAAAGCCGCTATAACAAATACTATTAGAAATCCATCAAATGTGATAATCCATCAAGGAAAAGTTATCGAGGGCAACATTTCTGTTGGCGATGAAGTAGAGGCAACCATTGATATTGCTCGCCGTTGGGACATCGCTCGCAACCATACTGCCACTCATCTCCTCCATGCTGCTTTAAGGCAAATATTGGGCAGTCATGTTCAACAAAGAGGGTCGCTGGTAGAACCAGAAAGATTCAGATTCGACTTCTCTCACCTAGCATCTATAACTGAGGAGCAACTGATACAAGTCCAGGAATGGATTAACGAGAAAATACGCCAGAACTTGTCAGTGAGAGCAAAAAAGGATATCCCTTACAATCAAGCCATCGCCGAAGGTGCTATCGCTTTGTTTGAGGAAAAATATGGAGAAACGGTTCGGGTAGTGGAAATTGGTGAGCCAGCGGTAAGCAAGGAGCTTTGCGGTGGCACCCATATTAAGTCAACAGGGGAAATAGGCTTTTTCCTTATAACCAGTGAAAGCAGCATTGGCACTGGACTTCGCCGCATTGAAGCCGTAACTGGCAGGGCTGCAGAATCTTTAACAGAGAGGCGCCTATTTGCTTTGCAAAGTGTTGCCAATCAAGTAGAGAGCTCAGTTGTAGAGGTTGATAATAAGGTGAAAAGCATTGTTAGTGAGCTAGAAATAGAGCGCAAGCACTCGCTGTGGCTAGAAAAGGAGCTATCACGCAAAATAGCTGAATCCTTGCTTCAGCAAACAGAGCAAGTCAACGATGTGACAGTGCTATCTGCTAAAGTGCCACCGCTAACTATGCCCATACTTAGAGAAATGGGCGACATACTGCGGGACAGGCTGAAGAGCGTCATAATAGTTCTGGCTACGGTTTACGATAATAAGCCCAACTTTTTGGCCATGGTAACTCCTGACTTAGTGGCTAAGGGATTTCGTGCCGATAACATTGTTAGGCAAGTAGCTAAAGTTACCGGAGGTGGCGGCGGCGGCAAGGCAAGCATAGCTCAGGCAGGCGGCAAAGATATATCTAAAATTGACGAAGCTCTGAATTTAGTTAGTAAGCTGGTTCGAGGGAAAATGGTATCTTGAACAAAGTCATTGCGAGCGAAGCGAAGCAATCTCATAGGATTTAATCTTAAAATGCGCAGTTTAGGGCTGGATGTTGGGGATAGAAGAACTGGGGTGGCGATAAGTGACCCTCAAGGGCTTTTAGCTATTCCCTTAACCATTATTGACAACAAAGACGAAGATGCCACCATAGTCGATATTATTAACCTCGCTGAGCAATACCAGGTAGAGCGTATTGTAATTGGTTTACCTTATTCATTAGATGGTAACCTTGGGCGACAAGCCAATAAGGTAACAGCTTTTGCTGAGAAGCTCCAAAATGTCATTGCGGTGAGCCGAAGCCCTGAGCCCTCCGCTCCTTGTCATTCTGAGGGAGCGAAGCGACTGAAGAATCTTGCTCAGGATAAACCATGTAGTGAGCGAAACGAATCTATCAGCGAAGGGAAAACGAAGCAATCTAGTCTTGTCGGACTCGATATACAACTATGGGATGAGCGGCTGTCTACCAAAGCTGCTGATAAGCTAATGCTTGAAGCTGGGACCAAGAAAAACAAAAGGAAACAGCACCGTGATGCCATAGCTGCTGCCTTTATCCTTCAGGGATTCCTTGACAGCTTGCAAGATTAAACGAAGATGCCCAAATTCATTAGTCTTATTGGTTATCCCCTGAAACATTCTATTTCCCCATACTTTCAGCAAGTAGCTCTGGACTACTACCAATTTGATATTCGCTATGAAGCTTGGGAAATAAGCCCGGGGAAACTTGAGCCTGCAGTAAAGAAACTAAGAGAGCCTCAAAACCTCGGAGCTAATGTGACTGTTCCCTATAAAGAAGCAGTCTTGCCCTTATTAGACAAAGTTGATGGCATAGCAAATTTGATTGGAGCTGTTAATACTATAGTTAAAAGGGGTGACAGACTTCTGGGTTTCAATACGGACGCCTATGGTTTTGTTGAGGCGCTATGTAAAGAGGGGCACTTTGAACCCAAAGATAAACAGGTGGTAATTCTTGGCGCTGGCGGAGCAGCCAGAGCTGTGAGCTTTGCTTTGGTGCAAAGGAAAATAAGCTCGCTCACCATCATTAACCGTACTTTTGAGCGAGCCAAGGCGCTAGCCGATAGCTTAAAGAGCTACATATCTGACACTAGCTTAGAGACTAAAGTTGATGCTATGCCTTGGCAAAACTTAAGCTCTCCCAAAACTTTCGACCATTGCCAGCTAATAGTCAATTGCACCACTATAGGAACGAAATACAGTTCCCAAGAAAGACAATCGCCTTTGAGTATCGAGGTGATTCCAAAAGGCATTTTGGTTTATGACTTAGTGTATAACCCCTGGCCAACACCTTTGTTACAGCTAGCGCAGGAAGCGGGAGCTAATATACTTGGCGGCTTAGCTATGTTAGCATATCAAGGAGCAGCCTCCTTTGAGTTATGGACAGGAAGGGAAGCCCCATTTGACATAATGTTCAATAACGCTAAAGAAGCGGTCCAAGAAAGCGATTAGCTTAATACGAAAGCCCAAGTAGAATTGGTCATCATGAAAAAGGAGGCAAAATAGTGAACAATCCCTATCTTATTGATTGGCCAATTACTAATAGATGTAATCTTAGTTGCCTCCATTGTAGAGGGATGGCGCCTCAGGAACTTGATGGCGACAAGGTGTTACAGGTTGCAGAGGAGATACTTTTACTCAAGCCGAGATGGGTCATTATCGAGGGAGGGGAACCGCTTTTACGCCAAGAGCTATTTGAAATCGTTGAAATCATTCATCGGGGTGGAATCAAGATTTATCTTATCAGCAATGGCATGTTTCTCGATGAGAATATAGCCAGGAGATTAGCTGAATTTGAAGTAAATCTCATGATAAGCATAGATGGAGCTGATAGAGAGAGCTACGAGGAAATAAGGAGAGGGGCAAGTTTTCAAAAGTTAAAAGAGTCGGTGGCAATTGCCAGCGAATATAAAATCCTCGATTCCTGTCCTGTGACTATAGGGAAACATAACTATGAACAAATCGGCAAAATATTTAAATTTGCCCATGAAATAGGATACAAAAAAATTACATTTTTGGGATTGAAGCCCTGTAAGGATTATGAAAGATATGCTTTGAGCGGAGAAGAATATGAGAATAGCTTCTTTTCTGTTGTTAAATATCAAAAGGAATACATGATGGATGTATATTTTGACGAGCCTTTTTTTAAACCATTTCTAAGGGAGCACGATATTGATTATTCCGCAGGCTCGGAAAATGGCATTATAGTTCCCGATACTTCCTCCTGCATCTTTGGTAGTTATATGTTTATTGAGACAAACGGCGATGTAAAGCCCTGCACATTTGCGCCTGTAGTAATGGGCAATGTAAATGAAAAAAAACTGACCAAAATATGGGATGATATGCAAAATTCGGAACTAATTAAAAAGATAAAGGATTTCGCTACAAGAGAAGGCAAGTGCCGAAAGTGTAAATATTTGTATGATTGTGGAGGCTGCCGGTCAAGGACATTTGCTTTAACCGGAAGTTGGCTGGCATCGGACCCTTCTTGTCCATTGAGGTGAAAATGAGAGTCGTAGGAATAGACCCCGGAACATATAGCTTCGACCTTTTCGGAATGGAAGATAATAGGGAAATTATAGTAGATGAATCTGTAAAGTCGGAGGACCTCTTCAACAATCCTTATATACTTATGCAAAAGCTTGAGAATTTAATGCCGCTAGACAGCATCAGCGGTCCCTCAGGGTGGGGAATACCGCTGAAAAGCATAAAGGATATGACAGAAAGCGATGTTGGGAAAATGATTCCTTTGGATACAAAGGTAGCAGTAAATGAGGGAATAAAGAATGTGCTTTTAGAGATGAAGGAAAGAGAAATGCCTGTTTATTTCACACCCGGTGTCGTTCATCTTAAAACCGTGCCCTCTTATAGGAAGTGGAATAAATTCGATATGGGAACAGCAGATAAAGTATGCTGTGTAGCATTAGGGATAAAGAATCAATCTGAGAGGTTAAGCATTTCCTTTGAAGAGACCTCCTTTATTTATGTAGAATTAGGTTATGGCTTTACCGCAGTACTCGGGGTTGAATCGGGGAGAATAGTCGATGGGATAGGGGGCACAAATGGCGCATTGGGTTTTATCGCCTTAGGGGGCATGGATGCTGAAATTGCCATTAGATTAAAACCGCCGTTGACGCAGGATATCATTTTTAGGGGTGGCTTAAGGGATTTTGTTGGCAAAGACATTGAGCCGGAAGATCTAAAGGACTATAAAGAGGCGATGACTCTTTTAGGTGAAAGCGTGGAAAAAGATGTAGCTTCAATGTTTGTTTCTGTGCCTTACCCTAAAGAGATAATCCTATCCGGTAGGTTAATACAATATGAATTTATACAGAGGGAGCTTGCGGATAGACTTAAAAAGTATGGGAGGGTTATAAAGGTTGGGAGGCTATCGAGGACTGCTAAGGAAGCTGCTTGTGGCGCCTATATTATTGGAGAGGGATTGCTTGGCGGAAAATACCATAAGCTTGTAGAAAATATGAAGATTAGCGATGGCGCCGAATATTCAAATTAAGGAGTTCGATGGAGATTTCAGTTGGCATAATGCTCAAAAGAGGGCAAGGAAGATACTAATAGGAGGAGAAACATGAAAAGGGGAAAAATAATAATTATTGGCTTGGCTATGTTACTGCTAGTTGTGATGTTGATTCCTACTAGCTGTATTCCAGCAGGGGATAAAATCGCCGTGATTTCTCTCAGCGGGACTATTACAGCTCAAAGCTCTTTCTTCGGCTCTGCCATTACACCGGAACTGGTAAAGGAGCAACTAGATAGAGCAGAGAAAGATGGGGCGGTAAAGGCGATCGTTCTCCGCATAGAGAGCCCTGGAGGGGTGGTGGCGCCTTGCCAGGAAATTTTAGAGGAAATAGAGAAAAGGTTAAGCAGACAAAACCCATTGTGGTCAGTATGGGGAGTATGGCTGCCTCTGGAGGCTATTATATTTCTTGTGAGGCGGATAAAATCGTAGCTCTTCCCGGCACACTGACGGGAAGTATTGGGGTTATCTCTCAAATACCGAATGTTGAGGGGCTCTATGAGAAACTGGGGATTAAGATACAAACCTTCAAAGGTGGCAAATATAAGGATATGTATTCTGGAATGAGAGAGCTAACATCTGAAGAGAAAGAAATCATGCAGCAGTTGACTGACGAATATTATGAGCAGTTCGTTGGAGTAGTGGCTGAGGGTAGGGGACTAAGCAAAGAGCAAGTTAGAAGTTTAGCTACAGGACAGCTTTATTCCGGTGCTGAAGCTAAAGAGCTAGGACTGGTTGATGAACTAGGCGGGCTGGATACAGCTATAGATTTGGCCGCCGAGCTAGCTGGCGTTGAGGCTCCAAAAGTGGAGTACTACCAACAACCTCAACCGTCCTTAATGTCGCTATTGGGATTGGCTGATGCTATCCAGATGAGATTATTAGGATTGAGTGGAGAGGATATAGTATTATTGCAAACCTTAAATCATACTTATCCCACACCTCAATATCTATATCAAAGCTAATGGGGCAGTTTCGCTTTTTCACCGCTGGAGAATCCCACGGAAAGGGATTGGTAGCCATAGTCGAGGGAATGGTAGCCGACCTCCCTTTGGAAGCGGAATATATCGATAAAGAACTCAAACGCCGCCAGCAAGGCTATGGACGTGGTCTTCGCATGAAGATAGAACAAGACGAAGTTCAAATCATCTCCGGGATTCGCTATGGATTTACTATAGGCAGCCCTATTGCTCTCTATATCCCCAATCGAGATTGGCAAAACTGGCAGGAGAAGCTAAGCGTTGCACCATTAGAGAAGGAAGCCGAGCCTGTGACCTACCCTCGCCCGGGACACGCCGACCTGGCGGGAGTAACCAAATATGGGCTTAAAGATATCAGACCCATAATAGAAAGAGCCAGCGCCCGGGAGACAGCCGCCAGGGTAGCTGCCGGAGCTGTAGCTAAAAGGTTTCTGGAAGAACTTGGCATTGCCATTCACAGCCACACTACAGCAATTGGACATGTTAGCTGCGAGCCCTTCCCTTCTTCTGTCATTGCGGTGAGCCGAAGCCCTGAGCCAAAGTTGCGAGCCGAAGGCGTGGCAATCAGCGAAGGGGAAGCGAAGCAATCTCATCTCGCTCAGGATAAACCATGTAGTGAGCGAAGCGAATCTATCCGCGAAGCAACCTCTATAACCTGGCAGCAAGTTGAAGCCTCCCCGGTCCGCTGCGCTGATGCTAAGCTAGAAAAGGAGATGATAGCAGCCATTGATGAAGCTAAAGCCAATGGAGATACCTTGGGTGGCATTTTCGAGGTAATCGCCAGTGGAGTGCCTATAGGCTTGGGCAGCCATGTTAGTTGGGAGCGTCGCCTCGATGGCAGAATTGCCCAGGCTATAATGAGCATCAATGCCGTGAAGGGGGTGGAGATTGGCTCAGGTTTTGCCTTGGCTGAACTTAAAGGCTCACAAGCTCATGATGTTATTGAACCCAATCCTCCCGCTGTCATTGCGGTGAGCCAAAGCACTGAACCCTTCGCTCCTTGTCATTCTGAGCGTGTGAGCCGAAGCCCTGAACAGAGTGAAGGGGAAGAATCTCATGGCGCTCAGGACAGGCTCCGTGAAGGGGAAGAATCTCGTCTCGCTCAGGGTAAACCATGTAGTGAGCGAAGTGAATCTATCCGCGAAGAGGAAGCGACGAAGCAACCTCCTCTCCCCTGGCGCCACGCCACTAATCGCGCTGGTGGCATTGAAGGTGGTATTAGCAATGGGGATGACATAGTAGTCAAGGCTGCGGTTAAGCCTATTGCTACTTTAGCCAATCCTTTACCTTCTATAGACCTTCGCAGTGGCGAAGCAGTTAAGGCTCATTACGAGCGCAGCGATATTTGCGTTGTCCCCGCTGCTGGAGTGATTGCCGAAGCTATGCTAGCCATCATTTTAGCTGACGCCTGCCTGGAGAAATTCGGCGGAGATAACCTAAAAGAAACCCTGGCAAACTACCATAATTACCTGAATAACACATCCCGCTTGTGCCTCTAAGCTAGCGAGTATTTAAAGCTTAAACTCAAAGACTGTATGCTCGCCATTTCGCTTGTGGCGAATGGAGAATGATCTCGGGTATTTTTGAACGCAATTCTTTCTCTAGCCTCTTTGCTGAAGGCGTTGCTTGAAGAATAAGATTGAAGCTACCTTCTGAAATTTCGGTATAAAAGCTGCTGTGAGGATTTCCTTCAGAATGCACCTCTGCCATAATCCTCAAGCAAGGTCTTACTGAACTTTTTTCTATGACTTGGGAGCTGGCTATTATAGTTTGGTCTGTAATATAAGAAAGAGAGACTGTTGCGTAAAGGGATTTCCTAAAGCTGACAGCCGTGCTACCTTAGCTTTGGCAGGTGGGTTTGTGCAACAAGCTCAAGAGTCTTGACAAGAGAACAGAGCCAAAAGGTGTTGGTGTCGGTATAGAATGCTTAATGACGGAGGTGCCTACGCCAGGAGCTTTTACAGGAGAATTAGGACATTACCAGACTGATGCTTGACTAGGGAACTTATGTTACAATATTTTAGATAAAAACAAGGGAATCCCAATTTATATTCGGAGGATAAAGAGATGGCAATCGAAACTAATTTAACAGATGAAAGAATCGATAAACATATAACCGAAAGAAGCTGGCTAAACCTGACATGCAATGATTGGTTCGAACGGAATGTAAGGGCATGGCCAAACAAGTTAGCTGTAATTGATTACAGATCCCGAGTAACTAACGCCGAGTTAGATATAATGGTTAGAAGGATTGCTCTTAGTCTTCTTGAGTTCGGCATTAGGAAGGAAGATATAGTAGGCATCATGTTGCCCAATAGGATTGAGTATGTTGCTTCGTTACTTGCAATCCAGAAGATTAGCGCTGTCCCAATGCCCCTCAATTATGACTTTCGAGTCAGTGACTTGCATGCGCTTCTTTCATTTACTCAGCCCGTAGCCCTCATCACTACTTCAGACTATAAGGGCCGTGACCTATCTAGAGTGGTTGAAGAGGCTCGTCAAGGAATTCCCAGTTTGGAATACGTCATACTCGATGGAGAGAATATTCCCGAAGGAATGATCTCTTTCAAAGAACTAACACAAAAACCTATAGAAGGTAAATACCGAAGGAGCTATCTCGACTTATTTAAGTCTGGCCCCAACGATATCTGTCTCATGTTGCTCACATCGGGAACTACTGGTATTCCCAAGGGCGCTCTCCATGTTCATAATGCTTTTGCCTCTGGCAGTTATGCTGCAACATGCTCTTGGGCAATCAGACCTGACGATGTTTATTTCTCCATGGTTCCATGGTTCGGCGGTTCTGGAAATTACGACATAGGTCAGGCATTAACTCAAGGAAACACCCTAGTGGGGATCGACGGCTTTAGCGCTGAACATGCCCTAAAGATTATCGAAGGGGAGAGGCCAACCTATGCTTGGGCCGTTGCCACCCAATACATCGATATACTTAATGACCCCGATTTTAAAGATTATGATGTCAGTTCATTGAGATTACTTGTCAGTGGCGGGGCTCCCCTTCACTCCGAAGTAGCAAAAAGGCTGGAAGAATCTTTTAATGCCAGAATCCTGCAGGGCTGGGGTACATCGGAAACCATGGGAACCACATCGACTCTTTACACTGATCCTCCAGAGGTGATCTGGGGCACAGTTGGTCGCCCCTTGCCCAATCAAGAGCTAAAGATTGTTGACCCCAAGGGTGAAGAGATACCTCCAAATGAGCCGGGGGAGATTATCACCAGGGGGCCTCTTAATTTTGTTGGCTATTTCAAGAATGCCGAGCTTAATAGAAAATGCATAGACTCTGAAGGCTGGTTCCATACCGGTGATGAAGGAATAGTCGATGAAGAGGGAAATCTCAAGATTGTCGGCCGGATAACCGACATGATCCTCCGAGGAGGGGAAAATATCTACCCCCAGGAGATCGAGGGAATCTTGTGCAAGCATCCCAAGGTAAAGGATGTAGCTGTTGTAGGCATGCCAGATGACAGGTTAGGTGAGAAAGTTTGCGTTTATATTGTCCCCAAATCCGGCGAAACGGTGACTTTCGATGAGATGGTATCTTTCTTAAAAGACAAGGTGACGACTCACAAGATCCCGGAGAGACTGGAAATAATAGAGCGTTTCCCCATGACCGATGCTGGGAAGATATTAAAGACTAAACTACGAGAGGATATCGCTAATAAACTTAACGCTAAGAGAAAGGGATAAAAATACCATTATTGTTACCATTATCCCAAAGATCAAAAATCTCCTGCAGTCTTGGGTTTAGAATTTGGGTGGAAAAGCACATCAAGATTGTGGAAATCCTCAAGCACAGCTCTTAATCCAGTTCTTTAGCTAACTTGCCCTGCAGCGCCCAAGGGCTAGTTTTGCCAACTTTAACCTTCACCAGTTGACCAAGGCGCCAGTAGCTATCTTCAAAGAAGACCAGCTTATTACTCCTGGTGCGCCCATACCACTTTCCTTTCTTCTTGCCCTCCACCAATACCTCCACTGTCTTGCTCTGAAGCTGCGAGTTTATCTCAGCAGCGATGTGTGTCTGGAGTTCTTCAACTTTTTTAAGCCTTTCTTTCTTAATCTCTAAAGGCACATTATCTTTATACTTCCGCGAGGCGATAGTGCCAGAGCGAGGAGAGTAAGCTGCCACATGAACGACATCAAACCTTATTTCTTTGAGCAAAGAAAAGGTATTCTCAAATTGCTCCTCCGTTTCTCCAGGAAAGCCAACGATAACATCAGTGCTTAGAGATATTTCATGGATATGGCTCCGAACAGTATGGATAAGCTCACGGTATTGTTCCACGGTGTACCCTCGTCTCATAACCTTTAACATATCATCATCGCCCGCCTGAACAGCTAACTCCAGGTGTTCACAAACCTTATCCAGAGAAGCTACAGCTTTAACCAGCCTCAGGCTCATATCTTTAGGATGATTCGTCAGGAAGCGAATTCTGACTAAGCTATCCATGCCATTTAGCCTAGCCAGCAAATCAGCTAAATCAGGTTTCCCTGGCAAATCATGTCCATAGGAATCAACATTCTGCCCCAACAAAGTTACTTCCATTACACCCCGCCTCACCATTTCCTCAATCTCGCAGACTATCTCCTCCACAGGGCGACTTATCTCCCTGCCTCTCCTATATGGAACAATACAATAAGAGCAGAAATTATCACAGCCCTGGATAATGGGAACAAAGGCAGATGTGGAAGGAATCTCCCAGCTGACTGCTGACTGCTGACTGCTGGCTGATGGGTGAATACCCTGCCCTTTAGCCCAGTCGATTAACTCGTGGTAAGCTCCGGGCTTAAAGAAAAAATCAACCTGGGAAAATCGCCCCTTCAACCCTTCAATATCGGAATCGACAAAACAGCCAGTTACCAGTATAAAGAGATTTGGGCGTTTCCTTTTCAAGCCTTTTAACAGCTCCAGAGTGCCCAAGACTTTGTCCTCGGCACTCTGCCTCACCACACAGGTATTAAGCACTATTAAATCGGCTTCTCGAAAGGAAGTCGCAGCTTGATAGCCAGCAGAATCCAAATAGCCAGCTATCCGCAATGATTCCGCCTTATTCATCTGGCAGCCTATAGTCCAAATGGAATAGCGAGGCATTATGATAGTATTACTCCTATGCCAGATTGGTTGTCAGACCTCCATCGATAACCAAAGTCTGACCGGTTACATAAGATGAGGCATCAGATGCCAGATAAATAACCGCACCAACGATATCCTCAGGCTGTCCCAGCCGACCTAGCGGGGTAAGAGCAAGCCTCTCCTGCATCCTCTCTTTGGGCATATCCTTTTGCACTTGTAATATCCCTGTGGTAGCAATGTAACCTGGAGCAATAGCGTTAACTCGGATGTTATAAGGAGCCAAGTCGACCGACAATGTCTTAGTAAGGTTGATAATTCCAGCTTTAGCTGCTCCATAGGCAATATTATCAAGATAAGCCCTGAGACCTGCTATCGAGGCAATGCTAACGATGTTGCCTTTCTTTTGTTCTATCATCACTTTGGCTGCTGCTTTGGAGCACAAGAATACGCTCTTAAGATTTTCACGAACGATGGCATCCCAGCCACCCTCGCTTAACTCCATTGCAGAGGCGGTAAAGCTGCCCCCGGCATTGTTAACCAGAATATCAATTCTTCCAAATTTGGCCATTGCTTTCTCTACCAAATTAGTCACTTGGTCGCTGAGGCGCACATCGGCAGGCACAGCTAAAGCCTTCCTGCCTTTGGCAATAACTTCATTGGCAGTAATCTCAATGTCACTAGCAGTCCGAGCAGCGATTACAACATCAGCTCCAGCATCAGCTAAGCCCAGAGCTATAGCTTTCCCAATTCCACGGCCAGCCCCAGTTACAATAGCCACCTTACCCGCTAAGCTAAACAAAGATAAGCTCACCTTTTACCTCCTTAAATTTTGACTTCCCGTTCAATTTTAGGCATTTTAGGGATATTTCACCCACCAATTAAATCCTAAACTCTAATTTCTAAACTCTAAACAAATCTCTTTGAAATGTAAAAGGCAAAAATAAAAATGCAAAATGACAGAGCCAAACTAAATAAAAGATTAAAATGCAAAATGAAAAAATACAAGGCAAAGGTAAAAATTTTTGAGTTTTGATTTGTAATTTTAAGTTTTGATTCTTGAATTTTGATTTTAGTTGAGTTGTCATTTTGACTTTTGACCTTTGATTTTTAATTTTCTTTTAGTATTTCTAATCAATTGGATAAATACATTTTTAAACAGCCTTTGTATAATTATAGTTAAAATATATAATTTAGTGAAACAAAGAGCATGGAAGCTAAGAACCAAGAAGGACATAGGGAAAGGTTACGCGAGAAGTTCAACCAATCGGGGTTGGCAGCATTCCTCGACTACGAAATTGTGGAGTTGCTGCTAACTTTGGGGACAGCTCGCAAGGATTGCAAACCACAGGCAAAGGAAGCAATAGAGAGATTCAAAACCTTGAGAGGAGTTTTACAGGCTCCCCCGGAGGAACTGCAGAAAATTAAAGGAATTAGCTCTCATAATACTTTTGTCATCAAGTTTGTACAGGAGCTAGCCGGAGAGTTCCTCAAGGAACAAATTCTTAATAAACCCTATTGTAAGTCTTCCCAAGAGGTCTTTAACTACCTATGCCACTCTATGCGAGACCTTAAGAAGGAGACCTTCAAAGTTATGTTCCTCAATGCCCAAAATCAGATTATCGAGGTGGAGAGCCTCTTTGAAGGAACATTAAATACCAGTGCTGTCTATGCCCGAGAAATTATTGAAAGGTCTATCAGGCATAATGCCGCCGCCCTGATTTTCGCCCACAACCACCCTTCAGGAAATCCCGCGCCCAGCGACAACGATAAACAAATAACTCAGGATTTAGTCTTCGCTGCCAACACTATGCAGATGAAGGTCTTAGACCACATCATTATAGGCGATAATAGCTATTTCAGCTTTGCCGACGAAGGGCTGATTGAGGAATACAACCTGAGCTCCTTAAACCTCAGAAGAGGAGGAAGTGCTTGAGACAACCATTCCTATCTTAGTCTATCAACAAGGTCTTTTTTGGGAATATTATTCCAGAGGCTCACTCTGGTAAGGATGTCATTTAGAGTCCCTTTGGCTAAAATCTTATATCTAGGCACAGTGATAATATGCTCACCCAAAGGTGTGACCTTTCCCAGTCTAACGTAGCTCCCTCGTTGTCTAATGACTTCATACCCTAAATGTTGAAGGAGTTTATAGTCAATTGCAAAATTCCTTATAATTCTCCCTCCCCTTGCGGGAGGGAGTTAGATGGAGGGGGAATTCACCCTCACCTTAATCCTCTCCCATCAAGGGAGAGGAATTTTATACGAGATTATGCGGTTAACTATAATTACATTAGCACCGCTCACTTGCGGAAGCTTTGGCATTTGCTAGTTTTGCTTCGGATAGAGTCAAGTTTGTCTCTCCATAATGAATGGATACTGCTTCTTTAATATTTTGGTATAAATCATCCAAAGTATCGCCTTGAGTGAATATATCCTCTCCTATCCCTCGGGCACACCAAAATTCACCATCAAAATAAGTTTCTATCTTTACTAACATATTTACCTCTGCCTGAAACTTAACCTCATTATACCGGAAACCCAAAATTTGGCTTGCCCTATTTCAACAACGCCTAAGTTCAGGTCATTTTGTATCTGCCAGGTTCAGAAGGGGCAAAACTGCTCCCTAAGAAGGAAAGATTCTGAACTTTTATAGATGTGTGGTTTGTTGCCCATACTACTTCAGCAGGTTCAACGATATCCTTTCACGCCGATGACCCACCGCAAAGACGGTAACTACGCACATAAGAAGAAAACCCGCTCCTTGATATAATGTGCAAGCTGAAATATAATAACCCCTGAAATACGTCGTGGGGGAAGTAACCATACAATGAGCTGTCCAGATGTTAAACAAAGACAAGGAACCCTATTCATTGTTACTTGTAGCGGAAGCAAATCTCAAAAGTCGGAGTTGGATTGGCATTGGTTTGATATCACCGCCGACAATCGCTATTCCGGCTTTCAAGAATTTACCCCATTGCGAAGGGAACTATCAAGCTTCTATTCAAAGATTGAAAACCTTGAATACGCCCAAAAGGTGTATATAGGTTATAAGAGTCAGCAACCTAGCCGATTTAAGAAGGCATGGCAGACCAATAAGGCACTACCAATTTCACCTGCATGCCGCGCTATCTACCGCTACACAGGGCAGCTATATCAAGAACTTGAACCATACATCAAGGATCTTCTAGCAGAAGGTATTATCCCAAATGTTCTTATCATTTCTGCTTTACATGGGCCAACTCTCCCCACTGATTATCTGCCTGACTATAACCTCACCATGAAAGATTACTACAAACACCCTTCTCAAGGGGGAAAGCACATTGGAGAGCTATGGCCCCGTTGGATTAGGGAATATGCCGGTGAGGCATTTAAAGCTTATCTTCAACAGTTTGATACTCTTCATATCATGACTGGCAAGGATTACAAAGCCACAGCCCAGGCTGTGAGAGACTTAATGCCCTCGCTTAGGCACTGCTCTGAATCGCCCTCCTGTGGGAGTCAATCGAATAGGCAGTGGGGCACAGAACTTAATCACATTCTTTCGAACATGCAAGGAACCAAACGCTAGGCAAAGGGAACTTCTTGCGGAAGTTATGCCATAGTGTTCGAACTACAAGTACTTCGCTCTTGGGTAGTTTACAATTAGAAGTTTGGGCAATTTTCTATCTGCCAAATTTGGAAAAGGCGAGTTTACTCCCTGATCAAGATTCGAAATCATTCTATATGCCCTCTTAGCTCTCGATAACCTCCTTGGTGCTTGGCACTCTGCCAATAATTCGCTCGTTAATGCGGGTAGCTGAATCTAAGGCTCGCCCTAAAGCTTTAAATAAGGCTTCAGCTTTGTGGTGGTCGTTAATGCCGCTGATTACTTTGGCATGGAGGTTAATTTTGGCTTCAGAGGCGAAAGAAACTAAGAAGTGGCGGACTAAATCTTCAGTCGTGTCCTGTAAGAATATTCTCGTCATGGTTTACTCGCCTAAGTCTTTCAACACACTTTGAATCAATGGTTTAAGTGACGGAATATCCTCTTTCGCAGTCTTCTATACCACCTTTAAGTCTACTCCAAAATACTCATGAATAACCTTATCTCGCATACTAGCCATATCTTTCCAAGGGATCTCTGGATATCTACCTCTGATTGATTTCGGAATGTTCTTCGTCGCTTCACCAATAATCTCAATTCATCTTACCACAGCGAAAATCGTTTTTCTGTCTCTGGTAAAATCTTCGAATTTCATCCCTTTTATAAATTCTTCAATAGCATTTATGGAATCCAAAACATCCTCGACATAATCACCATGTTCCCGATTTTTCATATGTATTTCACTTCCTCCAGGATGTGTCTACCTATCCTTGGTTTTAATGCAGTTTTCATAACCAAGTCCACTTTTCCACCTACAAGCTCAGCTAAATATCTCTCCAAATCCATAAATTTAAAAAGCCCGATAGTCTCTTCAAACTCCACCAAAATATCCACATCGCTCCTTCCCCTTTGCTCACCTCTAACATACGAGCCAAATATCCCTATTTCTTTTACCTTATATCTTTGCTTTAGCTCCTGCTTATGCTCTGCCAAGGTATTTTTTATCTCATCAAGCGTTTTCATATTCCAATTCGAGCTCATTATAACAAAAAGAGCAAATTCGGGGGCTTTACTTCGAGAGGGTCTCGATTCAGGCGATTTTATATCGGGGCTGGCTCAGACAAGGCAAAATTGCTCGGAGCTCTTTGCATAGATAGAGCCTTTGAAGTGATATTTGCTTTACTCCTCAAAGTCAACCCATCCCTTCCTTTCATCAAAGGTGATGCGAAATTCATCAAATATATCCATTCTTCCCATCAACATAGGAACTCCTTCCACCAATGCCTATGCTATCCTTATTCTCAACTTTTTACCGTCCAATATTAAGATAGCATTCTTGAGGATGTAGGGAATACCTATCCCTGAAACACCCCTGAGTTCTTGAATGGTATCTTTTTCTTCCTGCTTAAAACCAAGAGCTTCGCCAAAATGTAAGGGTATCATGGAAACATCGGCGCCGGAGTCTATGTACATGGGCACTCTCACACTAAACCCATCTTTTTGTAAAATAACCTCAGCCACTGGACGAAGAACTTTTCCTAAGCTACTTCTTTCCTCTCTGAACCTATGGCGTATCATAGGACTAGTATCCTTTCATCAGGAACTTTCGCCACAAAAGGTATTTCACGCGGATATTCTCGCTTCACCCTTTCAAGCATATCTTTAATATCTTCGCCTCTCGCTACCTCCTCCCCTTTCACAATGACCACATACTTGTTCTCCAGACCTCTCTTGTCAAGTCTAAGATACGCCTCGAAATCCCTGCTCATGTCTTTTTCCTTCTTCTCAGCAAGCCATTCCGCTGGTAAATATGCCCAGCCTCCGCTCCCACCTTTGCCAGATTCAATAGCAAGTTTGTTAAGTGAGTTGCACGGCACTTTTACACCCCAAGGATTCCCCTTTCTCGTTGTCCTCCGTTCCGGAGTTAGCAATGGAAGAAGCCTTTTTGCTTCAACTTCACACCTCAACCTGGTGTCCTTCTGGATGAAAACCATTGATTCTGCTTGCTCAAGGAGCGTACGACGAGCAAGACCAATATCCCACCAATATAAGAAACGCCCATCATGGCGCTCTGATTCAGCTACAGTTTTGGCTCGTGCCATCTTTCCCTCCTATAATAGCCGTATAAAGATTTAGTAAATTCTAAGGCTTTGAATAGGCTTCAGCTTTAACATACATGGACTTATTGCCTTAGAGATATAGTATATTCACACTCCACTGTATCATCATAGCACTCATTTAATTGTAGAAACAAACAGTAATAGTTGGAGTCAAATGGGGTAAACACAAGAAGGCACTCCCAATAGGTGCCGACCCTTCGCATAGCGCCGATATCCCAGTAATCGGACGATTCACCATAAGACTTACCGCGGGTTGGGGCTCCAGCCAAAAACTCTCCTCAAGAACAACTGGAGGGTTCTTTGCGCACCCACTTGCTATTGGTGTCAGCAGCAGAATTGTCACTAAGATGATAATTACTCTTCCATTTGCCTTGCCCATTTTACCATCTTGCTCCCCCCTATCCCTCGATAATCTCCTTGGTGCTGGGGACTCTGCCCAGAATCCGCTCGTCAATGTGGGTGGCTGAGTCCAATGCTCGCCCTAAAGCTTTGAATAAGGCTTCGGCTTTGTGGTGGTCGTTGATGCCAACGAGCACTTTGGCATGGAGGTTGATTTTGGCTTCAGAGGCGAAGGAAACTAAGAAGTGACGGACTAAATCAGCACATAAGTCGCCTATATTAGCACTGCTGAAGGCTGCCTCGACTACGCTATAAGCTCTACCACATATATCTACTGCTACCGCTGCTAGCGCTTCATCCATGGGCACGACAGCATGCGCCATTCGGGCGATGCCTCGTTTCTCGCCCAATGCCTGGTTGAAAGCCTTGCCCAATGAAATAGCTACATCCTCGACTATATGATGCTGGTCAGCGCCTGTAGCTGAGATTTTTATGTCGAATATCCCATGCTGCGCTAGTTGAGTCAGAAAGTGGTCAAGCATCCTTATCCCGGTGGTAATCTCAAATTGACCACTGCCATCGATGTTTAGCTCTACTTTAACATTTGTCTCCGCAGTTTCACGAGTTACTGTTGCTTTTCTTTCCGCCATGTTTAACCTCCATAATATTTTATTTCACCCTTACCTTTCATTAAGCCTGATAAATCAAGCAACTACAATCCTCTCCTCTCAAGGGAGAGGGAAAATGGTCGAGATTGCTCCACTTCCCATTCGCGGATAGATTCGCTTCGCTCACTACATGGTTTATCCTGAGCAAGATTCTTCAGTCGCTTCGCTCCCTCAGAATGACAAAGAGCGAGGGGCTCAGGGCTTCGGCTCACCGCAATGACAGATGGGGGCAGCTCGTAGCTAACAAAGAGACCTATCACTAGCTTAACATAGCTTCTTTAAAGCCTCAATTAAGGCATCGGTGTCCTCAGGCTTGCCCACACTTATTCGCAGGCATTCTTTTAATCGTGGACTATCAAAGTAACGAACGAAAATGCCTTTCTTTTGTAATTGGCGCCAGATTCCTTTGGCGTGAGATTCTTCCCCTTCACGAATAGATTCGCTTCGCTCACTACATGGTTTACCCTGAGCAAGATTCTTCAGTCGCTTCGTTCCCTCAGAATGGCAAGGAGCGAAGGACTCAGAATGACGGTGTAAGGAGCAAAGAATAAAATTAGCGCTGGAGGGATAGGGCTTTAGCCAACGAGATTGCTCCGCTTCCCTTTCGCGGATAGATTCGCTTCGCTCACTACATGGTTTATCCTGAGCAAGATTCTTCAGTCGCTTCGCTCCCTCAGAATGACAAGGAGCGAGGGGCTCAGGGCTTCGGCTCACCGCAATGACATTTAGTTTAGCAAATAACCGCTCTCGTTCAGCCACTATCTTTGCTACATTATGTCGAAGGTAATCTATATCTGTCAGAGAGGCTAGCACGGCTGTTTGCGCCGCTGCATTAATATTATATGGTGGCTTAATTTTCATTAGATAGCTAGCGACCTCGGTAGGGAAAAAGCCATAGCCTATTCTTAAGCCAGCTAGCCCTGCCCATTTGCTGAAGGTGCGCAGCACTATCAGGTTGGGATAGTTAGGCACCAAGTTAGCCATAGTTACACCGCTAAACTCAAAGTACGCCTCATCCACCACCACGATTCTCCCAGTATCTACAAGCTCTACAATCTCTTGTTCACTACTGGTGTTGCCTGTAGGATTGTTAGGCGAGGCAACGAAAATAACCTTTGTTTTTCCATTTAGTGCCCCCTTTATACCCTTAATATCAAGGGCGAAATCTTCGTTTCTAGGCACATCAACCACCTTGCCTCCGCAAAGCTCAGTGTTAAAGGGATACATGCCAAATGTTGGTGAACAGTTGATAACTTTATCCCCAGGGTTAAGGAAAAGTCGCAGAATAAGGTCAATTAGCTCGTCACTACCGCTGCCGCAAACAATGTGTTCAATGCTTAAGCCGGTGTAGTTCTCCAGAGCTTGCCTCAACTCCCTTTGTTCCGGGTCAGGATAGATATTGTAGTAAGGGTAACTGGCTAGAGCTTGATAGACCTTGGGGGAGCAACCATAAGGATTTTCATTGCCATCGAGCTTTATTATTTTCCCACCAGCCCGCTGCTCCAAAATCTCTATAGGCTCAATAGGGGTATAGCTTTTCATAGCTGCTAGTTCAGTCCTTATCAGCTTTTTTATGTCCACTTCAACTAAAACCAAAAGTTAAAAATAAAAAGTCAAAATGACAAGTCAAGATGCAAAACTTTTTGTTTTTGCTTTGTATTTTTGCCTTTTAATACTTCATTCAGCTCTCATCCATTTTTATGGAGATGGTTTAGATTGCTTCGCTTCCCCTTCACGGATAGATTCGCTTTGCTCACTACATGGTTTATCCTGAGCGCAGTGAGATTCTTCGCGGAGTTTACCCTGAACGGTATGAGATTCTTCGCTACGCTCAGAATGACAGGAAGTGAAGGGCTCAGAATGACAAGAAGCGAAGGGTTCAGTGCTTCGGCTAACCGCAATGACAGAGGGGCTCGCAATGACACGGAGGGCTATTGCTTGAGCGTGAGCATCCAACCCTTCAGCTCTGGCTATTACCATAGCTGCCTGGCTTAGTTCTTGCATAGCAGGCTCATCCAAAGCGACGATATTGCTAACCTTTAGGAAATCAGCAACACCCAAAGGAGAGCTGAAGCGAGCGCTACCCTGGGTAGGCAAGACATGGCTGGGACCAGCAACATAATCACCCAAAACCACGGGTGAATTTTCACCAATGAAGATACAGCCAGCGTTACAAATTCGGGGAACCAAAGAAGAGGCATTGGCTACCATGAGGGAAAGATGCTCCGGGGCAAAAAGGTTCACCAATTCGATTGCTTCATCAGTGTTACGGACAATTACAATCATTCCGGTATCAATAGCCTTTCTAGCAATGGAATGCCGCTTTAATTTTCCCAGTTGCCTCTCAATTTCCTTATCCACCCGATTGGCTAATTCAGATGAGGTAGTGACTAAAATCACTGATGCCAAGGAGTCATGCTCAGCTTGAGCTAAAAGGTCAGCAGCACAAAGGGTAGGGTTGGCTTTCCCATCGGCTACGAGCATTAGCTCACTCGGACCTTCGAGACCATCAACGCCTACTGCGCCATAAACCATTTTCTTAGCTAAGGTTACAAAGATGTTGCCAGGACCACAAATTTTATCCACTCTGGGTATTGACTCAGTGCCAAAAGCTAAAGCAGCAATAGCCTGAGCGCCACCAACTTTGAAAATACGGTTGACCTCAGCGATGCCAGCAGCTACTAAGGTAGGCGCAGGGATGCCTCCATCTTTGCCAGGCGGTGAAGCCACAATGATTTCCTTTACACCTGCTACCTTGGCCGGTATAGCCGTCATCAACACTGTGGATGGGTAAGCAGCAGTGCCACCGGGAACATATAGACCCACCCTATCTAAGGGACGAATCTGTTGTCCCAGGTGCTTGTCAATGGGAAACACGCCAGTCTTATGTCCACAAGCAAGGTGGAAATCTTGTATTCTTTTGGCAGCCAGTTCCAGCGCCGAGACGAGTTCCTTGTCCACTTTGTCGTAGGCTGCGGCGACTTCCTGCTTACTTACTTCAAGGGAATCAAGCGCGACGCCATCCAGTTTCTTGGTGTAATCAAAGAGGGCTTCATCGCCTTTACGCCGAACTTCACTTATGATAAGGTCAACTGTCTGTTGAGGAGAAAGCTCCTTCCCGAAAGTTTGCTTTATTTGTGCTGCCACCCCTGACGAGGCGGCAAAAGATTCCAGAAAGTCTTTCCTGGCCAACAATTGTTTTGCTTTAGCAAATCCTTCGACTCGTATCATGATAACCCCGACTGAAATGCCTGAGTAAGAAATTCAATCCTCCCTTTTTTATCATGGGAGTCAAGACTATCTTTGTTGCCAATTAGACAAGCTGTGGACTGGAAAAGCACATCGATAATCTTCAAGTTGTGCTGTGCCAATGTCTTTCCTGTTTGAGCATTATCTATAAGCAAATCGGCATCTTCAGGCAAAAAAGCCTCGCTTGCCCCCCAGGTTGGTATTAGCTTATATGGGCTAATATGATTATCTCGAAGATATTTATCGGCGATATTTATGTACTCCGAGGCTACCCTAAGAGGAGCAAACTCGCCATTTTGAACAAGCGACCTGAGTTCAGCAATATTGGCAACGGGTATATCCGGACTTACTGCGGCTACAATTTTTACCTCTCCAAAGCCGAGAACCAGCAACTTTGCCACCGGACTTGAAGGAAAACGATAGAGGTGTTCCAGCAGCCAATCCTCACCAGTCACAGCTAAGTCGAAATTGCCATTGGCTACCTGAAGAGGCATATCTTGAGGTCTGATGACTTTTATGCCCAGCCAATCTAAATTGATAGAAGGGCGGCGATTCAGCACCTTGCCAGAATACCCCTGGAGATTGAGTCCGGCTCGCTGCAAAAATTGCGAAGTAGGTGAGAGCTGATGTCCATCGGGCAATGCCAGCTTGATCTCCTTTGCCTGCCACTGAGATTGCTGCATCACTTCCCCTTCCTCTTCACCGAGGTCCGAGGTCATATGACAGACATTGGACATAGGACATTGGACATAGGACTGGCTTGTGCTAACACTGCTTAAACAAGTCAGTACTTGACTCAGATTTTTACTCTCTAAGCTTTCCCGATTGGCAATCAGAAAAGTAGTAACAGGAAATAAGCTCATTAAAGGAATCACGCCTTGAGCCTTCAGGTCACTTTCATTCCCTCCCCACAATACAGCCAGGTCGGCATTCTCCGGGGGATAAACTTCAGCAGCTCCCCACACAGGGAAAATCTTGAACCTTCTCATTCTATTTTTTAAGGCGAATGCCTCAGCCAAATTAGGATACTCGCTTACTATGCGCCAATCATTTTGTCTAGTTAATAACTCATCGAGCCTGTAGAATCCCGCTTGATTGCTGGCTACCACATACACACTGCCCTCACCGTAATTTAGACTTGATATTTTTACCAGAGCGCCCGCAGGATATTTCACTATAAATTCTTCGATCCAATCCAAACCGCAAATACCCAGGTCATAATTCCCTATAGCTACCTGTATGGGAATATCTTTTTCTTGAAATATCTTGGCTGAAAGATAAGGAAATCTCACCGACCGAAGGCGATATTGTCTTGTTTTGCTACTATAACGGCTAAAGCCCAGGTCTATCTCACCAAGCAAATTGGCTGTAGGCGATAGAAACCTACCTTTAGGCAAAGCAAGCTTGACAGGTTGATTTTCCATTTTGTTAGCTATGAGGAGCATGATTCCTCGCTTGTCATTGCGAGGCTGACAAAGTCAGCCGAAGCAATCTCAGGACAAGCTCGGAACAAGCTCCGAAATCTCTCATCCTTCACCTAACATATCAAGAAGCTCTGCTACAGAAGCTACATCTCGCTGTCGCTTTTCCTGGCGGTCACTAAGCACAAATGGAGATGGTTCCTTTCCTGAAACCGATATAATCCACCGATAATCAGATTTCCCCCACCCAGCAAGACCAAGCTCTGCCATATGTCCGGCATCACGAAGTGATTGAGCCAAAGCGAAGCATCTTCTTGCTATTTCTGGAGTTAGCTCCTCACCTTTGACTAAAATCTCGGGTTCATTCTTCCCTACCCCCTCTGATGGAAGAATCTTAGCTACGGAGTCAACATATAGAGCAAATCCACAAGCGGGGATATTCCCTCCACCCATAAGAGGCACAAGGTTATCATACCTCCCTCCACCACCTATTTTCCCCCCATCAGCCGATAACTGAAAACAGGCTCCGCTATAATACTCAAAACCCTGTATTGCCGTGATATCGATTTCATAAGCACAATTTAGGCTGTCTAACAACATGGCGATATTTATGAAATCGTCCAGACTAGACTTGAAGTCCGATGAAGCTTGTGGGGATAAAGCTCTTACATTCTGTAAAAAGCTACTCGATTTTCCCTTGAGGCTCAGAAGCTGAGATAGAAGTCCACCGACATCTGAGAACTGACAACTATCAGCTATCAGCGTTAATGCCTGCCAATCTCCTTCCACAACGCGGCTTGTCACCTTGGCTTCTTCAGCGGAGCTAAGTTTAAGCTCTCTAATCATCGCCCTCACCAATCCAGCGTGAGACAATTGCAATTTAACACTATTAAGGCCAAGTCTACGCACAACCTCTCTAGCTAACAGAATTATCTCCACATCCGTGGCAAATTTAGCCCCACCGAGAAATTCGGCACCGCATTGCCATCGCTCTCTATTCTCCCTGCCTGTTTCCTCAAATGCAAAGATGTTAGTCACATAGAAAAGCCTGGCTATTTCATGCTCGCTTAGATTATCGATATAGAGCCTGGCTACGGGAATAGTGCCATCTGGTCGCAAGACTACCCTCTCGCCACTCCAGCCATCCCAATCAAGAAAGGAATACACTTTGCCCAACTTGCTTGGAGTAAGCGTTCCTGTAGCTGTAAATAAATGGAGATACTCTAAAGTTGGCGTTCTTACCTCCTGGTATCCCCATTCACGACAACAACTTCGGAAGACATCCTCAATACGGCGGAACCTCAGCATATCCTTGGGGAGCAAATCTTGCATTCCTTTACATCTTTGGCTTTGCATCCTTAGCCTATTCTACACCAAGTTACATTTAGCTTCAATTCAGTTGACAACTAAATTTGTTGCTTTTAACTGCTTAGGTTATAATTAGCTTGAGGATTAAGGATAGATGTGTAGGATTTTATTTAGGATTTTCTTTCTTGCTTTGTTTGCGCTCTCGATAGTCGGGATTGTGGGAGGCAGCATAATTAGCGCCTATAGCCCGACGATTGAAGTCCTCCATGTAGAAGGCACTATCGTGCCTGTAGTGAAGGACTATCTCGAGCGGGGCATCAACCATGCTGAAGATGAGAATGCTACTGTTTGCATTATCGAGCTAAATACACCGGGAGGGGTTCTCGATACCACTGATAAGATGGTCAGCAAAATCATGAATGCCAAAGTGCCTATTGTAGTTTATGTTTCCCCGGTAAACGCTTGGGCTGCTTCGGCGGGAACTTTCATTACTTTATCCGCCCATATAGCTGCTATGACGCCGGGCACTACCATTGGCGCTGCCCACCCTGTAGCTGGTGGGGGGCAGGAAATACCAGAGGACTACAAGAAAAAGATAACTGAATTCTCAGCTAAGTGGATGGAGACCATTGCTGAGGAGCGTGGTCGCAACATAGAAGAAGCAAGGCTGGCAGTAACGGAAAGTAAATCCTTCACTGATGTTGAGGCGCTGGAATATAATCTTATCGACCTGCGAGCTGATAGCTTAGAAAGCCTTATTTCTCAAATCAACGGCTGGAAAGTTACTTTAGCCAATGGCGCAGAAGTTACCATCGATACTACAGGCTATAAGCCCGGGGATGAGAACAAGAATGAGATGAATGCCATCGAGAAGTTCCTGCAAGTCATCAGCGACCCCAATATCGCCTATCTCCTGTTTACCCTGGCTACAATAGGGATAATCACCGAAGTGAGCAACCCGGGGATGATTTTCCCTGGAGTAATTGGTGGCATTAGCTTATTCCTGGCGTTCTACTCTTTGGGTGTGCTCCATGCTAACTATGCAGGCATAGCGCTCATTTTGCTTGCTATGGGACTTTTCATCGCCGAGTATTTCACCACCACTTTCGGATTATTGACTGTCGGTGGTGTAGTCTCGCTAGTTATGGGCTCGCTGATTTTGTTCACTGGCTCAGAAGTAGGAGAGGTCAATCGTGGACTGATTGCTGGGGTAACTGCTGCTATCACTGCCTTTTCTATCTTTGTCATCGGCGCTATTATTAGAGGACAAAGAAGACGCAAGGCTACCGGCGCTGAGGGCATGATAGGGAGTGTAGCCATAGTAAAAACACCACTTGCTCCTACAGGCACGGTTCTGGCTCAAGGCGAACTATGGACAGCTACAACGGAAAAGGATAGAATAGACCGAGGTGAGGAGGTGATAATAAGCAAGGTAGAGGAGCTAAAATTATGGGTGAAAAGAAAATCAAAAAAGTAGGAAGGAAGTATCAATGGAAATAATAGGCCCAGTGGAAATGACAGGCCCGATTATTATAGCTATAATCTGCGCCGTTGCTTTTATTATCTTTGTCATTTATGCTATTGTCAAAGCTCAGAAGCGAAAGCTCGCTACTGGCATTGAGGATATGATAGGGAAGGAAGCTATAGCACAAACCACCCTCAACCCCAAAGGCATGGTTTTAGCTGAAGGTGAGTTATGGACAGCTATTGCCGGAAGTGATAAGATAGAACCTGGAGAGGAGGTGATTATAACTAAAGTAAATGGGTTAAAATTATGGGTGGCAAAAAAATCTAAAGAAAAGGAGGAGAAATGAGCGCACTTATCTATGTCATCATCGCTGTAGTAGTAATAATACTTCTAGCACAAGCTATCAAAATCGTTCAGGAGTATGAAAGAGGAACTGTTTTCCGCCTGGGCAGATTTGTTGGCCTTAGAGGACCAGGGCTGGTCTTCCTGATACCATTTGTTGAGCGTATGTGGAAGATTGACCTCCGTGTAGTTACTATGGATGTGCCACAGCAAGAGTGCATGACCATGGACAATGTTACTGTCACGGTTGATGCAGTAATTTACTTCCGAGTGGTTGATGCCGCAGATGCTATACTTAAAGTAGCTGATTATAGAAAAGCAACTCACTTGCTTGGTCAGACTACCTTAAGAAATGTCGTGGGACAATCGGAATTAGATGATCTGCTGTCCCACCGAGACCGGCTTAATGAAAAAATCCAGGTAACTGTTGATGAGGGCACAAATCCCTGGGGAATAAAGGTAAGCATGGTAGAGGTTAAGGATGTAGAATTGCCCGACTCAATGAAGCGGGCTATGGCAGCCCAGGCTGAGGCTGAAAGAGAAAGAAGAGCCAAGGTTGTTCATGCCGAGGGTGAATACCAGGCAGCAGAAAAAATAACTGAAGCTGCTCGCATCATTTCCGCTGAGCCTGCAGCCCTGCAACTCCGCTATCTGCAAGCACTGACCAGCATTGCTACGGAAAGAACCAATACTATACTGTTCCCATTGCCCCTAGATATGGTGACTCCGTTTTTGAGCCGAGCTAATCGAGATTTGAGCAAAGGCGACCCTGAGAAAAAGTAAAGGGCATTATGGCATTAAAGCCCAAGGTTTTGGGCATTGCCGGCAGCCCTCGCCGTGGCGGCGATACTAACTTTTTGCTGCAAGAGGCGATGCTTGGCGCCGGTAGGCAAGGAGCTGAAACAAAGATAGTCATCATCGATGAGCTTAATATAGCTCCTTGCCGCCATTGTGATAAGCGCTTGCCCACAGGCAAATGCGCTGTAGTTGCCCAATCTACTGGGCAATTTTGCCTGATTCATCAGGCAACTACAAAGATTTGGGGGGTGAAGACTCTGCAAAATGCCCGAATTTGAACGAAAAAACAAAATTAAACAGCCTACTTCTAAGAGGGAGGTCGAGTGTGCCAAGTAAAGCTAAGCAAGAATGGCGTGAAGCTACATTATCTCCGATATTAAAGCGTTCCCCTGAACGACAGGATAAGTTTGAAACCACTTCGGGCATAGAGTTGGATACTGTTTATACCCCCGAAGATATGCCAAACTTTGATTATGCTACAGAGTTAGGACACCCCGGAGAGTACCCCTTTACTCGGGGAGTCCAACCCAATATGTATCGAGGCAAAATATGGACGATACGTCAGTATGCTGGGTTTGGCTCTGCTGAGGAGACTAATCAGCGTTACCGCTACCTCCTAGAGCAAGGGCAAACTGGGCTAAGCGTGGCATTCGACTTGCCCACGCAGATTGGCTATGATTCCGACCACCCCCTAGCCAGAGGTGAAGTAGGCAAAGTTGGCGTCGCCATAGATAGCCTTGGGGACATGGAGACCCTTTTCCATGGCATTCCTTTGGATAAGGTAAGCACATCAATGACCATAAACGCCCCTGCTCCTATTCTTCTCGCTATGTATATTGCTCTAGGCAAAAAACAAGGAATTGACTCAGCCAAGTTAAGCGGCACTATTCAAAATGACATACTTAAGGAATATATTGCCCGAGGCACTTATATCTTTCCCCCTCGCCCATCAATGAGACTGACCACTGATATATTTGCTTATTGCGCCAAACATGTCCCTCGCTGGAATACTATTAGCATCAGTGGTTATCATATACGAGAAGCGGGCTCTACTGCGGCTCAAGAAATTGGCTTCACGCTGGCTAATGGCATCACTTATGTCCAGTCAACTATCGATGCTGGGCTTGATGTGGATGCCTTTGCCCCCAGACTATCGTTCTTTTTCAATAGCCATGTAAACTTCTTTGATGAAGTTGCCAAATTCAGAGCAGCGCGGCGTCTTTGGGCAAAGATAATGGCAGAAAGATTTGGAGCTAAAGACCCACGCTCCTTGATGCTTCGCTTCCATACTCAAACTGCAGGATGCAGCCTTACTGCACCACAGCCACATAACAATATCGTGAGGACAACTGTAGAAGCCTTAGCAGCCGTTTTGGGAGGCACCCAATCACTACACACTAACTCTTTCGACGAAGCTTATGCGCCACCCTCTGAGGAAGCAGTGACAGTCGCTGTGCGAACTCAACAAATCCTAGCCCACGAAAGTAGTGTTGCTGATGTTGTCGATCCCTTCGGTGGCTCTTACTATGTAGAATCTCTCACTAACAGGCTGGAAAAGGAAGCCAGCGAATACATCGCTAAAATCGATAGGCTCGGCGGCGCTGTAGCTGCTATCGAACAAGGGTATCAACAAAGAGAAATTCAGGATGCTTCTTACCGCTACCAAAAGGAAATCGAAAATGGTAAACGCACTGTGGTAGGGGTAAACAAATTTATTTCCCCCTATCCTAAAATAACTGGCCTGCTTCGAGTTAACCAGGGGGTAGAAAGCAAACAAAAGGAGAGAACAGCACGAGTTAAGAAACAAAGAGATAATAGTAAAGTGAATCAAACGCTTAAGAGGTTAAAAGAGATAGCTCAAAACAGGGATAATACAATGCCAGTCTTTCTTGAATGCGTAGAAGCCTATGCCACTTTAGGCGAGATGTGTGATGTGTTGCGTGAAGTTTTTGGCGTCCAGAAGGAATTTTTGGTTTTTTAGAGGCAGCTAGCTGTGGCATTGCCGCTACATTTAGCAAATTTATGATAGAATAATTTTTTGGTTGGAAAAAGATGTCATCCGTTTAAAAATGTAGTTGCCCAAACGAGAAGCCAAATTTAATTAAACAACCTCGATGTCAAATGGAGATTAGGCATGGCGAGCAAAAACAAGCAGAAATGGCGTGAAACCACTTTAGCCTCAACATTAAAGCGTTCTCCCGAGCGACAGGATAAATTTGAAACAAGTTCAAATATAGAAGTTGATACTGTCTATGCTCCTGAGGACTTAGCAAACTTTGATTGCTTTAGAGATTTGGGCTATCCCGGTGAATATCCCTTTACTCGAGGCGTCCAACCCAATATGTATCGAGGCAAAATATGGACGATACGTCAGTATGCTGGTTTTGGCTCTGCTGAGGAGACTAACCAACGTTACCGCTACCTCTTAGAGCAAGGACAAACTGGCTTAAGTGTAGCTTTCGACTTACCCACACAGATTGGTTACGACTCAGATCACCCTTTAGCCAGAGGCGAAGTGGGCAAAGTCGGCGTTGCTGTGGATAGCCTCCGAGATATGGAGATTATATTTGATGGCATTCCTTTAGACAAGATTAGCACCTCGATGACCATAAATGCCCCATGTGCTCCAATTCTCGCCATGTATATTGCCGTAGCTAAAAAACAAGGAGTTGAACTAGCTAAATTGGATGGCACTACTCAAAATGATGTTTTAAAAGAGTATATTGCTCGGGGCACTTATATTTTCCCGCCCAAGCCTTCGATACGCTTAATCGCCGATACAGCAGCATACTGCAGCAAATATCTTCCTCGCTGGAATTACATTAATATTGCTGGCTATCACATACGAGAGGCGGGTTCTACAGCGGCTCAGGAAGTTGGCTTTACATTAGCTGATGCCATTGAGTATGTCCAAGCAATCATTGACACTGGGCTGGATGTAGATTCTTTTGCCCCAAGAATATCCTGGATTTTCCAAACTCATAACAACTTCTTTGAAGAAATAGCCAAGCTAAGAGTATTGCGGCGTCTCTGGGCGAAGATAATGAGAGAGAGGTTCAAGGCTAAGAATCCTCGCTCGTGGATGTTCCGCACCCATGTCCAAACTGGGGGCGTAACCCTTACTAGTCAACAGCCTATGAATAATATTGTCAGAGCTACAGTTCAGGCATTAGCCGCAGTGTTGGGAGGTGTGCAGTCTCTGGCAAGCTCTTGCTATGATGAAGGACATTGCATTCCTACCGAGGATGCAGTTCGACAATCGCTACGTCTGCAGCAAATCCTAGCCTATGAAAGCGGTGTTGCTGATGTCGTTGACCCCCTCGGCGGTTCCTACTACATGGAATCCCTCACCAATAAACTAGAGGAAGAGGCAAGCAAATATATTGCTAAAATTGATAGCCTTGGTGGCGCTGCATCTGCTATCGAACAAGGATATCAGCAAAGGGAAATTCAGGAGGCTTCCTATCGCTACCAGCAAGAAATTGAAAGTGGTAAGCGTGTTATAGTCGGGGTTAATAAATTTATCTCGCCTTCTCCTAAAATAACCTTATCGAGAGTGGGACCAGAGGTAGAGATAAATCAAAAGAAAAAACTGGCTCAGCTTAAGAAGGAGAGGGATGATGCCAAGGTAAGCCACGCACTTAAGCGCTTAGAGGATGTAGCCCTGGACAAAGATAATACTATGCCTGCCTTCCTTGAATGTGTAGAGTCCTATGTTACTCTAGGCGAGATGTGCAATGTACTGCGTAAAGTTTTTGGCGCCCAAAAGGAATTCTTAGCTTTCTAAAAAATAGAGGCCGTTTAGAAATTAGAGTTTAGGATTTAATTAGGGGGTGAAGACTCTCCAAAATGCCCGAAATCGAACGGAAATTCAAAATTAAACAGCCTAAAATAAAAAGGCGGAGGTTAAATTAAGCATGGTCAAAGGAGTTAATCATATAGGAATTCTGGTCAGGAATTTGGATGAGACACTGCAGCTTTACCAGAACTTATTTGGCGCCAAACCGGGCAAGATTGAAGCTGCGACTGCGCAAGGACTCAAAGCAGTGATGCTTGACATAGGTGGGGACACTAAACTTGAGATACTAGAGCCACTGCCGGGAAGTGGCATGGCTAAAACCCTGGAGAAAAGGGGGGAGGGTGTACAACACATATGTTTTGAAGTCGATAATATCGAGCAAGAGTTAGCCTCTTTATCCCAAAAAGGAGCGGAATTAATCGATAAGAAAGCACGTCGCGGCTTAGAGGGCGCGATCGCCTTTGTCCATCCTAAATCGACTAAAGGTGTGCTTGTTGAACTTTGTCAATTGGATTAGCAAGGAGGAAGCTGAAATATGCCGAAGGAAGACAAAATTCGCGTTCTCATAGCCAAACCGGGATTAGACGGGCACGATCGCGGTGCCAAAGTTGTAGCAAGGGCTCTGCGAGATGCTGGTATGGAGGTGATTTATACTGGCATCCGACAGACCCCAGAAATGATTACTGCGACAGCTATTCAGGAGGATGTGGATGTTGTTGGGCTGAGCATCCTGTCGGGGGCTCACCTGGAGATTTTCCCCCTTATCACGGACGGCTTAAGAGAAAAAGGGAAAGGTGATGCACTGATTATCGCCGGTGGCATAATACCCGAGGATGATATTCCAGCTTTACAACAATTGGGCGTCAAAGCTGCTTTTGGCCCAGGCACTCCAACAAGTAACATTGTAAGCTTTATCCAAAAGGAATTAGCTGCGCAGAAAATTAAAAATTCAATTTGATTCGTGGCGAAGCGAAAAGCTAACGAGCTGCTTTATATTGAGTACGCAGGCACCGAGTGCATATATTGACTTTCCTTTTGCTCCCATCCACAATAATTGTAGCCCGATGAATATTAGGTAACCACCGTCGCTTGGTATGTCTCTTGGAGTGGCTTACACTATGCCCAAATTGAGGCTTTTTACCACAAATATCACACTTCACAGGAAATTTTTATCCCCCTTTACTAAAAGTTACATTCTAGAGTATTATACTAATGATACCATAATAAGCATGTGAGGCAAAGGGAAAGAAAATGGAGACTAATCTAGCTGATGGTCAACTCTTAAAAGAGATATTTGCATCAGGTACTACCTGGCTGGAGAAAAGCGTTCCTGATATCAATGCTATAAATGTTTTCCCTGTCCCCGATGGTGATACAGGAACCAATATGCTGCTTACTATGCGCTCCGCCATGGAAGAGGCAACTGGAAACTCAGATAGCGACGCCTCCTCAGTAGTCAAATCACTAGCTTATGGCGCTTTAATGGGGGCTCGGGGTAATTCGGGAGTAATCCTATCTCAATTCTGGCGCGGCTTAGCTAGGGGGTTGGAGGACAAGAGTTCCTTTGACGGTAAAGATTTCGCCAAGGCATTAGCTGAAGCATCACAAGCTGCCTATGAAGGAATTATCCACCCTGTAGAAGGCACTATGTTAACAGTGCTTAAAGATGCCGCCGAAGCTGCTGATAAGGCTGCCAAAGCCTGTCCTGAGCAAGATTCTTCGGTCGCGGAGCCTGCCCTGAGCGGTGAGATTCCTCGCGGAGTTTACCCTGAGCAAGATTCTTCGGTCGCTTTGCTCCCTCAGAATGACATGAAACGAAGGGCTCAGAATGACATGAAGCGAAGGATTGATTCTGAAAGCTTGGTTTCGGTGCTAGAGGCTGCAGTAGAGGCAGCCAGGGATTCAGTAGCTCGAACACCTACCCTGTTAGCGGTATTAAAGGAGGCCGGTGTAGTGGACGCTGGTGGGCAAGGCATTTATGTTCTGCTGGATGGCGCTCTTCGCCATCTTAAAGGGGAACAGGGTAAGATGCAGTATCGGCGACCAAGGCTGGTTGCTGCTGATTTGCCCCTGACCCCAAAGATGGCTCCCATGGGCACTGAGGTTGAAGTACCTTACGGATATTGCACCAATTTTGTGTTGAAAGGGCAAAGTCTTGACTTGAAAAAGATCAAGGGAGACCTAAAGAAGAAAGGACAATCTCTAATTGTTACTGGTGATAAATCCTTAGTTCGAGTCCACATTCATAGCTTCGAGCCCGGCGAGATCATCAACTATGCTGCACATCTAGGCACTTTGCATCAGATAAATATCAATAATATGGATGACCAATATGTCGAATTTATTAAGATGCAAAAAGAAAGGTTGCCCACGGCGGACATCGCCATAGTAGCAGTCGCCTCAGGGGACGGCTTTTTTGAGGTATTTAATAGCTTGGGCACGGCAATCATTGTCCCTGGTGGCCAAACAATGAACCCTAGCGTTCGTCAGCTAGTTCAAGCTGTGGAATCAGCACCTTCAAATAATGTTATTCTGCTGCCTAATAACAAAAATATCATCCTTACCGCTTCCCAAGTTGAGCCTCTAACTTCCAAGAAGGTAAAGGTAGTCCCTACCAAAACTGTCCCTCAGGGCATAGCAGCATTTCTTGCCTTCAGTTACGAGATGAATCTAGAGGAAAATGCGCAAGCTATGGAAGAGACAATAACCGCAATACAGACTATAGAAATTACTAAAGCAGTGCGCAAGACGCAGCTCAATGGCTTGAAGATAAAAAGGGGGCAATTCATTGCTATTCTAAATGATGGGAGCTTAATAGCTAGTGGCAAAAACATATCGGAAGTTATTTTTGAAGCTCTACCAGAAGCAGATATTGATAGTGCTGCGGTGATGACTATCTACTACGGTGCTGAAACTCAAGCTAGCGAAGCTGAAAGCATAGCTTGGAAAATTCAGGATAAATATTCTATACAGGTTGAAATAGTTCGCGGGGGGCAACCATATTATAATTATATAATCTCGCTGGAATAATGATATTGGAGATTCTTCGGTCGCGGAGCCTGTCCTGAGCGAGATTCTTCCCATTCACTCTGTTCAGGGCTTCGGCTCACACGCTCAGAATGACATGGGGAGCGAAGGGCTCTCTCAGAACAACAGTGATTTAGAATGACAAAGGGAGAATTGTATAATGGTTAAGATTGTAACTGATAGCTGCTCTGATATTACTCCTGAGCTAGCCCAGGAGTATGGGATTATGGTGGTGCCGTTGTATATCCAGTTTGGTGAGGAGGTTTACCGCGATAATGTTGACTTAGCTACTGGGGAATTCTACCGTAAGCTAGTGAAGAGCAAGATTATTCCTACTACTTCAACTGTCACTCCTGATTTTTTTGCCGAACTTTTTACTGAGTTAGCTAAAGAAACAAACGAAATCCTAACTATAACGCTCTCTGAAATGTATAGTGGCACTTATGGCAGTGCACTTCAAGGCAAAGCTATGGTTAAAAACAAATGCCATATCGAGGTCATTGATTGTCAGTTAGCGATAGGTGGACAACTGCTTCTAACTATAACAGCGGCTGAGATGGCTCGGAATGGAGCTAATTTAGACCAGATTGCTCAATGGGTGAAGGAAGCAATACCCAGGATTCATGTACGTGTGTCCTTCGACACATTAGAATATCTGAGAAGAGGCGGACGAATCGGCAAGGCACAAGCATTCTTAGGCAGTTTATTAAAGGTAAATCCTGTTTGCTCCATAAAGGATGGCACCACCTTCCCCATTGCCCGACCTCGCAATCGAGCCCAGGCCATGGATTTTCTGGTGAATTTTGCTAAAAGTTTCCACCATATCGAAGCCTTAGTTATTGAAGATGCCACTACCCCTGACGAATTAGAGATATTAGCCCAGCGTCTTAAGAATTTAGTCCCTGCAGAGAGGTTCTTTCGCTCCAAGATAAGCCCTGTAGTAGGAACTCATGTCGGTCCCCATGTTCTGGCTGTTTCCATCCTTGAAAGTGAATAGTAAATCCAGTAGGTTGAGTTTATTTAGTAACTCTACCTGTAGGCTCTGAATAAAGAACTTAGGGACACTTCATTATAGCCAGTGTGACAATCAAGTAGCTTGATAGATTTGCAAGTCGCATCCAGTGAAGATTATTATTACTAGTGAGCCTGTTGCGTAAAGGGATTTCCTAAAGCTGGCAGCCATGCTACCTTAGCTTTGGCAGATGGGTTTATGCAACAAGCTCTAGTGGGCTTTTTAAATGGTAAATATCGACTCGCTGCGAAATGTTCTTGAATTGGAATGCAAGAAAGGTTATGCCGATAAAGCAGTTATCGGCGGGCTAGATAAATATCTCCACAAGCAGGCGGAGCGAATCATGCAAAGCGTAGCCGACCCACAACTTTTAGCTGACTTTGATAAGCTTGGCTTGGCTAGCTATAACTACAGTTCCCATAGTATAGATGAGCGCCAGAGATGGATAACAAGCATCTTCACATGGTTAGATAAGTTAGAGAAGGAAAGGGCTCCTATTTGTCATCCTGAGGGAGCCCTTCGCTCCCCCTGTCATTCTGAGCGTGTGAGCCGAAGCCCTGAACAGAGTGAGTGGGAAGAATCTCGCTCAGGACAGGCTCCGCGACCGAAGAATCTTGCTCAGGGTGGACTCCGTGAAAAATCCATAGCCCCTTCGCTACCGCTCAGGGTGACAGCAGTAGCTAAGTCGCGTCCTGAAAAGAGAAGTGAAGGGTTAGATTCACCAATAACTATAATCAAGGGCATAACGCCTAAGGTATCTGCTAAATTCGCCAAACTAAATGTGCGGACAGTGCATGACTTGCTTTATTTTTTCCCACGACGCTATGTTGATTATAGCCAGAGGAAATTCATCGCTGAACTTAGGGAAGGTGAGGAGCAAACTATTGTAGCCGTAGTATGGCAAGCCAGAGTAGCCATTTTGGGTGGCCGGCGGGGCACAGAGACAATTGTGGGTGATGAAACTGGAAACATCAGGGTGGTTTGGTTTAACCAACCTTACCTGGCCAAGAACCTCCCCACCAATGCCAAAGTGGTAATTAGCGGCACAGTAAGCTCATTTAAAGGACAGAATGTTTTCGAATCTCCGGAATGGGAATTGCTTGAAGACAAAGAATTAATTCACACTGGACGCTTGGTTCCCGTTTATCCTCTCACTCAAGGCTTATACCCCAGGCAAGTGAGGAAATGGACCAAGGAAGTTATTGACGGCTGCCTATGGCAAGTGAGTGATTTCTTGCCCCAAAAAACAAAAGGCCACTGCCAACTACTGGACCTCCCTGAGGCAATCAAGCAAGCTCATTACCCTGATAGCCAATTGGTAGTAGAGAAAGCAAAAGAGAGGTTAGCTTTTGATGAGTTATTCCTTCTCCAACTAGGTGTTCTAGGCAAAAAGCGAGATTGGCAAGAAAGTCAGCCGGGCAATGCCTTTAATGTAGACCAAGAGCTTATTGACAAATTTTTACATTGTTTGCCCTTTACCCTGACCCAGGCTCAAGAGCAAGTATTGGAGGAGATTTTATCTGACCTCTCTCGTCCAAAAGCTATGTCGCGCCTTCTTCAAGGCGAGGTAGGTAGCGGTAAAACCATAATCGCTACTTTGGCTCTACTGGTAGCTGTTGCCAATGGCTATCAGGGAGCGTTAATGGCGCCCACCGAGGTGCTAGCCGAACAGCATTTCAACAATTTTTGCGACTATCTGTCTAAAGTTAGTATCCAAACCTATCATTGTGAGGAACGAGATTCCTCGCCTGTCATTGTGAGGAACGAGATTCCTCGCTTGTCTTTGCGAGGAGCGGAGCGACGAAGCAATCTCATGAGAAGCTCGGAACAAGCTCCACAATCTCATGAGAAGCTCGGAACAAGCTCCACAATCTCACTCAAGCTAGGCAACATTGCATCCTATGCAGGATTTCTCCCACGACCGCTTACCATCGCCCTTCTCATCGGTAGCCTTAAGGAAAGCGAAAAGGGAGATTTACGCAGCAGAATTGCGCAAGGCGAAATTGATATTGTTATTGGCACCCACGCACTCATTCAAAAGGATGTAGAATTTAACAAGCTAGGTCTGGCGGTGATAGACGAGCAACATCGCTTTGGTGTGTTGCAACGCCAGAAGCTACGGCAAAAAGGGTTCAACCCTCATGTGTTGGTTATGACAGCCACGCCTATTCCTCGAACCATGGCGCTGACACTTTATGGAGACCTCGACCTTTCAGTTATCGATGAATTGCCTCCAGGGCGGCAGGTGGTAAAAACAAAGTGTATTGAGCCACGATATAGAGGAAAGGCTTATGGCTTCCTCCACCGCCAGGTTAGCAATGGCGGACAAGCTTTCATTATTTGCCCCTTAATCCAAGAATCCGAATTACTTGAGGCAAAGGCTGCTATAACAGAGTATGAGCGTTTATCTAAAGAGGTTTTCCCAGATCTAAGGCTAGGATTGCTTCATGGTCAAATGCACGCTGATGACAAAGAGGAAGTAATGCGCCATTTTCGTGCTGGGGAGCTTGATATCCTGGTGTCGACATCAGTAGTGGAAGTCGGCATCGATGTCCCTAGAGCTACAGTCATGGTAATAGAAGGCGCTGAGCGTTTTGGGTTATCGCAGCTTCATCAATTCAGAGGGAGAGTAGGTCGCGACAAGGAGCAAGGCTACTGTATACTTATTTCGGAGAAACTTTCGCCTGAGGTACGGAAGCGCCTAAAGCTGATGGAAAAAATTCATAACGGCTTCGCTCTAGCTGAGAAAGACTTAGAGCTAAGAGGTCCGGGGGAGTTTTTTGGCACTCAGCAAAGTGGTTTGCCCGACCTTAAAGTGGCTAAGCTATCCAACTTGCATCTTTTGGAGTTGGCTCGGCAAGAGGCAATAAGTGTTTTCCAAAGCGATCCTTATTTGAAAAAGACGGAACATCAACTTTTAGGTCAGCAACTGAGCCAAGTGTGGTCCAATGGAGTCGAATGGAGCTAAGCAATGACTGAAATAAAAATGCAAAATGACAAAGCAAAATATGACAAATCCTAAGCGCGAAATTCGAAATACTAAACAATATCGAAGCACTAATGACCAAAATCCAAAACTCAAAACAATCAGAGTTTTGGTATTTGAGTTTTGGATTTGTTTAGGATTTATAATTTAGATATTAGAAATTGAAAAAAAGGAGATATTTTTGAATTTTGATTTGTCATTTTGATGTTTTACCTTTGATTTTTAATATTTGTTAGGATTTATTGATTATGCTTAAGGAAAAGTTAGCTACCTGTCTGCGAGAGGCAGTGTTCGAAGCGCAACAACAAGGCGATCTTGTTGCTACAACATTACCTGAAATAACCGTGGAACATCCCCAAAACCCGGAGCACGGAGACTTTGCCTCAAGTCTCCCCCTGAAGCTAGCTCGTGGCATGAGGATGTCTCCTATGGCTATAGCTGAAAGAATATGCGAACATGTATCGCCTCCTTCCGAATTCGATAAGGTTACGATTGCCTCGCCGGGCTTTATCAACTTCACTTTGCGGAATGACTGGCTATGCAGGCAAGTGGAATTAATTCTGCAGGTTGGCAAGTCTTATGGAGACAGCCAAATAGACAAGGGTAGTCGTGTTCAACTTGAATTCGTTAGTGTCAACCCCACCGGGCCTCTCCATGTAGGTCATGGCCGTGGCGCTGTTTTAGGTAGCACCCTGGCTAATGTGCTCGGCGCTGCTGGTTACTCAGTGGAAAAGGAATATTATATAAATGATATGGGCAATCAGATAGATAACTTTGGCCGCTCCCTCTATGCACGCTACCAACAGTGCATGGGCAAAAAAATTACCATGCCCACAGATAGCTACCTCGGTAATTACATGATTGATTTGGCGAAGGAAATTGTTCAGGAGCAAGGCGATAGATTTTCCCTCTCCCTCGAAGGGAGAGGATTGGGTGAGGATGAATCGTCATTGCGAGCCAAAGGCGAAGCAATCGCAGCATTAGCTAAAATTGGGTTTGCCATGATAATGCAGGGAATTAAAGATGACCTTAAGTTACTAAATGTTGATTTTGATGTTTGGTTTAGTGAAAAAAGCCTTTATCAGGGTGAGCAATACCGTAAAGCTATGGCATTGCTACAAAGCGGAGGCTATGTAGCTAAAAAGGAGAACGCCACTTGGTTTGAATCGAGCGCCTTGGGTGGGGATAAAGATAATGTTCTGGTCCGTAGTGATGGCTCTCCTACTTATTTTGCCTCTGACATCGCCTATCACTACAACAAATTCTTGGAGCGAAAATTCGATACCGTGATTGATATTTGGGGGGCCGACCACCAGGGACATGTTCCTAGGATGAAAGCAGTGATGAGAGCTTTGGGGTTAGACCCGGAACAGCTCAAGGTGATAATCTGTCAGTTAGTTACCTTGCGGCGTGGGGAAGAAATGGTCAAGGTGTCCAAGCGCAGCGGTGATATTATTACCTTGCGGGAGCTAATAGATGAAGTAGGGCCAGATGTTTGCCGCTTCTTCTTCCTTTCTCACTCTGCTGATAGCCAGATGGACTTCGATATAGAGCTTGCTAAGAAGCAATCAGTAGATAATCCTGTGTATTATGTCCAGTATGCTCATGCTCGAATCGCCAGCATCCTTCGCTTAGCTCAGCAGCGGAAGATAGATTATAGTCAGGGCGATGTTTCCTTGCTCTCATCTGAGCCGGAGCTAACTTTAATTCGCCGTTTAATGTTCCTACCGGAAATAATAGAACAGGTAGCAATTACCCTCGAACCTCATCATCTCCCCTACTATGCTCAAGATTTAGCTACCGTTTTTCACAGTTTTTACAAGCAATGCAGGGTGGTTTCTGATGATGAGGCATTGACCAAAGCTCGACTCAAGCTAGTTAAGGCGACTCAGATTGTTTTGGCTAAGATTCTTCACCTCATGGACATGACCACACCAGAAAGAATGTGAACTATTCTTGCCTGCTAGCGCCCTTGCTCTTTATATTTCTCAGCTAGCTTGGGATAAACTTCTGGATTGTGCTGTGTCCACCATAACTGTTCTGCTGAGGCCTCTCTTTTAATCTCTCCAGGCACGCCAGCAACGAATGACATGTCTGGGATTTTCATTCCTTGCTTTACCAAACAGCCAGCAGCAACTACACAAAAATCACCAATTTCAACATCATGGAGAATGGTAGCGTTCATGCCTATAAGAACGCTATTTCCAATCCTGTGGCAATTAAGAACAGCGCCGTGACCGATAACTACATTATCCCCAATCACAGTATCTCCCACTCCAGAGGGTGACCCTGAATGGATAACGCAGTTGTCTTCCACCGCGGTATTCTTGCCAATTTTTATCTTGCCGAAATCACCTCTGATTACAGCTCCAGGCCACACGCTGGAATTCTCACCAATTTCCACATCCCCAACAATATAAGCTGCCTCGCTGACAAAAGCCGACACCGCTATTTTGGGTGCCTTGCCATTTAAACTCCTAATCATTTTGCCTCCTGTTGATAACTAGATTACATCGCTTCGACTCACCAGGATAAACTCCGCGAAGAGTCTAAAAAAGATTCTTCGCCCGTAGGGCTCAGAATGACAAATGGATTGCTAAACAATCTCCATCCCTCAATTTGCATCTGGGAGTAATTTTATGCTAAATTTATCTTCTAAAGCTTATATGAAATATTTCCGTAATGCAAATCGGAGTCATCTTTAGAATAAGAACGGTGTATAGGAAATGACTCAATTAGAGCTAGCTCGAAACGGCGTTGTCTCACCTCAAGTAAAGCATGTGGCTGAAAAGGAAGAGGTAGAGACTGATTTTATCCTACAAGGCTTGAGCACGGGTAAAATCATAATCCCAGCCAATGCCAATCATATAAATTTAAGCCCTTGCGGCATAGGCAAAGGACTAAAGACAAAGGTCAATGCTAATATAGGCACATCATCTGACTTTTTTGATATAGACACAGAACTTAAAAAATTACAGGCTGCTATCGCCTCTGGCAGCGACACAGTCATGGATTTGAGCACCGGGGGTGATATATCAGCTATCAGAAGAGCTATCATTGGCGCTAGCACAGTGCCTATAGGGACTGTGCCTATTTATCAAGCCGGCATCGAAGCCATTGAGAAGCATGGAGCCATCGTGAACATGGCTGAAGATGAGATTTTCGATGCAATCGAAGAACAAGCCGAAGACGGCGTTGATTTCATGACCGTTCATTGTGGGGTAACTCAGGCATCAGTGGCAAGACTTAGAAACCAAGGTAGAATAAGCGATATAGTCTCTCGAGGAGGTGCCTTTCTCACTGGCTGGATGCTACACAATGAGAGGGAAAATCCCTTATACCAATATTATGACCGTTTGTTGGACTTAGCTCGTAAATATGATTTCGCCTTGAGTCTGGGTGATGGACTACGCCCAGGATGCCTCGCCGATGCCACCGATAGGGCTCAAGTTGAAGAGCTAATCATCCTTGGCGAGTTGGTGAAGCGTGCCACAGAAGCTGGCGTTCAGGCTATGGTAGAAGGACCAGGACATTTGCCGCTGGACCAAGTAGCTGCTAATGTTCAACTAGAAAAGAGCCTTTGCCACGGAGCGCCTTTCTATGTCCTGGGCCCCCTGGTGACCGATATAGGCGCTGGCTATGACCATATTACTGGCGCCATCGGGGGAGCCGTCGCTGCTGCTGCCGGCGTAGATTTCCTGTGCTATGTTACTCCCACAGAGCACCTCGCCCTTCCCGATGTAGAGGATGTAAAACAAGGAGTAATCGCCTCCCGCATAGCCGCTCATGCTGGTGATATTGTTAAGGGAGTAAAAGGTGCTTGGGAACAAGATGAAAAAATGGCCCGGGCTCGCAAGACCTTTGATTGGGAGACTCAAGCTAAATTGTCTTTAGACCCAGAGCGCTCACGACAAGTTCACAGCAAGATTCCCAGTTCTGGAAACACTTGCAGCATGTGTGGCAAATATTGTGCCATGGCGATAGTACAGAAATATTTAGCTCATCCTTAAATGAGGAATGTGAAATCCTAAACAAAAATCGATTTTACAGTTCAAGTAAAATCAAAAATCAAAAATGAAACATCAAAATGACAAATCAAAATTCAAAGTTTTAATTTTTGCTCTGTATTTTTGCATTTTGCATTTTTATCTTTTATTTAGCGTTGCTGTGTCATTTTGCATTTTTATTTTTGCTTTTTCCCATAGGAGGTCTGATGCACTTAATTATAGATGGCTATTCTAGTAATCAAAAAATCCTCAAGGATGAGGATTATCTCCGTAATTGGCTGGAAAGCTACCCTTCCAGAATTGGCATGACCAGGATTTCAGCACCCTATGTGCTTAGATATGTAGGACCAGACCCTTCGCTTGGCTTAGGAGAGGATTGGGGAATATCGGGTTTTGTTTTTATTGCTGAGAGCCATATTAGCATCCATACCTTCGTTGAGCAGAATTATGTTAATATAGATGTTTTCTCTTGCAAGGATTTTGATGCCGAGAAGGCGATTAAGGACTTTCAAGACGGATTCCAACTAATTAAATCACGAACCTGCCTAATTGATAGAGAATGGCCACAAGCAGAACTTGCAACTAGTAATGTGGTAAATTTTGTTTACCATGGGGAATGAAGAAGAGGCATTCTTGTCACGAGTGTTCGCTGGATTATCACCTCCTTTCTCGGATTTGGAAAAGGCTACGGCTGTAATCTTGCCTGTCCCCTACGAAGGCACTACTGAGTGGCGAAGTGGGACTCGTGATGGCCCTCAAGCTATTATCGATGCCTCTCAATATTTGGAATTCTATGATATGGAACTAGACCGAGAAATATATAAAGTTGGTATTCATACACGACCTCAGGTAGAGCCAGTGCTGAGTAGTCCTGAAGATATGATAGAAAGGGTCTATAACATAAGCAAGGATTTAATACAAAAAGGGAAATTCGTGGTAATGCTAGGCGGAGAACATTCCCTCTCTCTGGGCATAGTTAGAGCCTTTAAAGAGGCATTCCCCCAGCTTTCCGTGTTACAACTGGATGCTCACGCTGACCTTCGAGATAAATATCTGGGCACCAAATATGGTCAGGCCTGTGTTATGCGCCGCATCTTCGAGCTTTGCCCCATTGTCCAGGCAGGAGTTCGCAGCCTTAGCTGGGAAGAAAAACAATTTTTAACCCAGAACAAGGTGCCCCCCTTCTATATGTCTGAATTGGTATCAACCGCAACTTCTACGAAGAAAATAGTGGACTCGCTTAGCCAGGATGTCTATGTCACTATAGATGCTGATGTTCTAGACCCCTCAATTATGCCAGCAGTAGGCACTCCTGAACCTGATGGTATGCAATGGCAGCATCTCTTGGACATAATAAAATCGGTAGCCCTTCATAAGCATATAGTCGGTTTTGATTTAATGGAATTCTGCCCTCGAGAGGGTCCAGCGGCTTGCGCTTTTCTATTGGCTAAACTGGCTTACAAGTTCATTGGTTATGCTGTGCCACAAGTAGGATAGAGCTTAAGATTGAGATTCACCCCGTGAAATACTATTTCACGTGGTGAATCCTCTCCCATTGAGGGACAGGAATTTTATGCCGAAGTTCTACAGTTTGGATTTTGGGCTAGCTTTGGAGAGCAGCGGCTCTAGCTTCGAGTTCCGTTTTCGGAGCCAAAATGTGGTGCTAAATTTATTAGTTTTATTGTATCGACATACCAGGTTAGTAGTGATACAATATGCGGTGTCTAAGAAGGGAGCGCCACATGTTTGTTCGAGTCAAGGGAACTGAGCCTTACCGCTACCTCCAGATCGTGGAGAACTACCGGGTGGGTAAGCATACCAGGCAAAGGGTGCTTTGCACCTTGGGAAGAGTAGAGCGCCTAATCGCTAACGGGAGCACCGATGCCTTACTCAGGTCCCTGTCCCGTTTCGGTCAGCAAGTACAGTTGGTAGAGGAGTATAAGAGTGGTCAACTGGAAGCAAGGGCAGTAAGGCAAATTCCATCAGTGGGATGCTACAATCGGGGGTCATGTGTTCTGCTCCTTCCTAGCGCTGGTGCTGTTCGATGAACTGAAACATTGTCTGGCATCACGGGGTTGGGATTTGGAATGGAACGATATTCGGCATGACCTGCAGTCATTAAGCGAGGTTGAAGTCAGAGAGGGGGAGAACATCTATCTGTTGCGCACTCCGCTGCAAGGCGTAGCGGGAAAAGTGCTTCAAGCAGTGGGTGTGGCCATACCACCGACGGTGCGACCTGCCTGAGGTGTGGTGCCAAAGATTTCGCATGCCCTCAATCCTCGTTCAAAATCCTCCGTTTTTCTGACAAACTGTAGAAGATGGGTCAAGGACCGCCCGGGAGCTAATGTGCGTCAGAAAGTAATAAGCCAGGTCTTTTCCTCCATAGAGAGGACAAAGATTGATACCGAGCGTAACCTGCTGGACATCCTGGATAGAATCCACCAACTGAAAACTGAGCAAGTGGAGGAGACTCACATGTTCACCCTCTCGCAGGTTTATGAGGGACTGCTTCAGAAGATGGGAGAGAAGAACAACGATGGCGGTCAGTTTTTTACACCGAGGCAAATTATCAAAGCAATGGTACAGGCGGTAGGTCCCAAATTGGGGCAAACAGTTTATGACCCCTGCTGCGGCACTGGCGGATTTCTAGCTCAAGCCTACTCATACATGAGCGCTCAGGCGGGGAGCGCAGAAGATATCGAAATCCTCAAGGTCAGTGCCTTTTATGGGCGCGAGAAGGAAGACCTTGTTTATCCTATCACGCTAGCCAACCTTATACTTCAGGGAATAGACGAGCCGCATATTTGGCATGGAAATACCCTCACGGGGCAGGAGGCCTACGGTGGGCTTTTTGCCAGCGCACCAGCTCTTTTTGATGTTGTTTTAACCAATCCGCCCTTCGGCGGCAAGGAAGGGAAAGATGCTCAAACCCACTTCGCTTACAAGACCAGAGCTACACAGGCGCTCTTCCTCCAGCATGTCATTGATAGCCTTAACATTGGAGGACGGTGTGGTATAGTGATGGATGAAGGAACTCTCTTTCGCACTACCGAAAATGCCTTTGTTCAGACTAAACGCAAGCTTCTCAATGAGTGTAACTTGTGGTGCATTGTCAGTCTTCCCGCCGGCGTATTTATAAATGCTGGGGCAGCGAGCAAAACCAATCTCCTGTTTTTCACTAAAGGAGAGCCAAAAAAGGAGGTCTGGTACTACGACCTTTCCGACATCAATGTCACCAAGAAACAGCCGCTCACAGTAGAGCACCTTGAGGAATTCTTTAGGCTGTTCCCCGAGCGAGCTTCAAGCGAGCATTCTTGGCGTGTGCCGATAGAAGAAATCAAAGATAAGAATTATGACCTTAAAGCAGTCAACCCAAACCGAAAACAGGAGGAAGACACACGAACACCTGAAGACCTCCTTTCGCTGATAGAGGCACAGGAGAAGGAGATATCGAATGCTCTTTTATCCTTACGGGATAAAGGTGTGTGAGTACAAGCAGCTTACTTATATAGCTCTTAGCCTCGGACGCTATACACCGTTCAATGCTATAATAACCTTTGAATCTCCATGGACATTTTAGCTGCGCTTAATCCTGCCCAGAGAAAGGCAGCAGAAATAACGGAAGGGCCTGTGCTTATTTTAGCTGGTCCTGGCAGCGGCAAGACCAGAGTAATTGCACACCGGGTTGCTTATCTGATTAAGATCTGCGGCGTTAATCCCTATCACATCATGGCGGTTACCTTCACTAATAAAGCCGCCCGAGAAATGAAGGAAAGGTTAGAGCAGCTCCTGGGGCAGGCAGTGGAGGCTTTAACTCTGGGCACCTTTCATGCCATCTGTGCCCGAATTCTCCGCCGTGAGGGTGAAGTTATAGGCTTAGATTCCAGCTTTGTTATTTATGATGAAGAGGACCAGTTAAGCTTGATAAAACAAGCTCTGGAAGAATTGAGCCTCGACCCTAAGCAGTATGCTCCACGCTCTTTACACTCAGCTATTAGCGCTGTCAAAAGCCGCCTTATCAGTCCTCAAAGCTATGCCCAGCGAATTAGTAGTTATTTTGAGGAGATAGCGCACAGGGTTTATCAGCGCTATCAAGGATTGCTCACTCAAAGTCAGGCAGTGGATTTCGATGACTTATTAATGAAGACAGTGCAGCTATTCGATGATAATCCCAAGATTCTTAGCAGATACCAGTCACACTATGTTCATATATTAGTTGACGAATTTCAGGATACCAATATTGCCCAGTATATGCTTATGAAGCAATTGGCAGGGAAGTACCATAATATCTGCGTGGTTGGCGACCCCGACCAATCCATCTACTCCTGGAGGTTTGCTGATTTACACAATATCCTGAACTTTGAAAAGGATTATCCTGAAGCCAAAGTAGTGAAGTTGGAACAAAATTACCGCTCCACCAAGACTATTCTGGAGGTGGCTTCAGATATTATCTCAACGAATGTGCAGCGCAAGCCAAAGGAGCTATGGACTGAAAATGAAGCTGTCTCTAAAGTCTCCATCATAGAAAATTATAGCGAGGAAGAAGAAGCCCAATTCGTGGTGAGCGAGGCAGAGAAGCTGGTTAGCCAGGACAAAATCTCGCTCAAAGATTGCGCTGTGATGTACCGGGTCAATGCCCAGTCACGGGTGTTAGAGGAAACCTTTATGAGGTATGGTGTGCCTTACAGGCTTGTTGGCGGCACTCGCTTTTACCAAAGGCGGGAGGTTAAGGACATCATTGCCTATCTCAGACTTATTCATAATCCACAGGACAATGTTAGCCTGGCCAGAGTGATAAATGTGCCTGGGCGGGGCATTGGGCAACGTACCTTGGGTCACCTCCAAAGCTGGGCAAGGGCTCATGATGCTTCCCTTTACGAGGCTTCAGGGCAAGCCGCAGAAGAGAAAGTTCTTCGTTCACATATCAATCAAGTCTTGATAGGATTTTCCGCTCTCATCCATGAGCTTATCGCCCAAAAGCGTGAGCTAAGTCTCGTTGAGCTATTAGCTGAGATATTGGAGCGTACCAAGTATAGGGAATATATTCAGGGGAAGGAGGGTGGAGAGGAGAGGTGGGAAAATGTAATGGAGCTAAAGAGTGTTGCCAGGGAATATGATGAGCTTAACCCTGAAGAGGCATTAGCCACCTTCTTAGAGAAGGTCAGTCTGGTATCGGATATAGATGAATTAGATGAAAAGGCTGACGCCGTAACCCTAATTACCTTGCATAAAGCTAAAGGCTTAGAGTTTCCCGTGGTTTTTATCGTGGGCATGGAAGAAGGAATTCTCCCCTACAGGAAATCTTTTGATGCTCCAGAGGAAATGGAGGAAGAACGTCGCCTGTGCTATGTCGGCGTGACCCGAGCTAAGAAGCGGCTCTACCTCCTTCGCAGCCATCGTCGCAGCTTATTTGGCAGTAGCTCAGCAAATCTGCCGTCTCGCTTTCTTAAGGATATTTCACCACATCTAGTGACTACCAAGGGACTATGGGAGGAGCCGAGTTTGATAGCTCCTCAAACTTCACTGAAAGCTGATAGCTGTCAGCTGATAGCTCTCAGTTTAAGGGTTGGAGATTGGGTTCGCCACCCGAAATTTGGCGATGGCATAGTGATGAATTGCTCCCCAAGCAGGGGCGACCACGAGGTGACCGTAGCATTTGAAGAAGCGGGGGGTAAGAAGCTTCTGCTCAGCCTGGCAAAATTGGAGAAAATCGAGAAAGAAATAGATTTTCACTCATAAACTATTGACAGAATACACGAAAGCGTGTAGCATATAATTCAAATGCCTATTAAAGTTTTAGCGCCAGAGCTAGCCTCCAAGATTGCCGCTGGGGAGGTGGTTGAGAGACCAGCTTCAGTGGTGAAGGAGTTGGTGGAGAACTCTTTGGATGCCGGAGCCAGCCAAATTAGCGTTGAAGTCCAAGGCGGTGGCATAGGTCTGATTAAGGTAAGTGATAATGGAGCAGGTATCCCGGCGCCGGAGGTGGAGCTTGCCTTCTGTCGCTATGCTACGAGCAAGATTAGCAACTTAGCCGATTTAGAGGGTATCGGCAGCCTCGGCTTTCGGGGCGAAGCTCTGCCCAGTATTGCTGCTGTGGCTGAAGTGGAAATTTTCACAAGAAACAAGTCGGAGGCTGTTGGCAGCTACATGTATTTGAGAAATGGCGACATAGCTCGCAGAGAGAGTCGCGCTAGACCCCAAGGCACTACCGTAACTGTACACCGGCTATTCCGTTACTTCCCGGCTCGACTCAAGTTCCTGAAATCAGTAAATACCGAAAATAGCCATATCGCCTATGTGGCAAGTCAATACGCGCTGGCTTTCCCTGAGGTTAGATTCAGGTTGCTCCTGGATAAGCGCCTTAGTTTCAATACTCCCGGCAATGGTGACCTGCGAGATGTAGTAAATCAGCTATATGGTCTAGATGTGGCGCAGAGGATGCTGAAGGTAGCGGGGATAGATAGCTACCTCCATATCAGTGGTCTAGTAAGTCCCCCTTCCTTGGCTCGCTCCAATCGCAGTTATCTCAGCTTCTTTGTCAACCAACGATGGGTGCGCAGCCCTCTGCTGACCAGAGCTGCTGAGCAGGCTTATCATGGATTGCTTATGGAGGGCAAGCATCCCATGGCTATAATCAACATTTCATTGCCCGCCGAGGAGGTTGATGTTAATGTCCATCCCACCAAAGCCCAAGTAAAGTTTTGCCACGAGCAGGCTGTTTTCGCCAGCGTAGAAGAGACAATAAAGGGAGCATTATCTCAGATGCCTATAGCTACTACCAAAGCTGTGTCCTTTTCAACTACTTCGTGGCAGGAGATTGCTTCGTTGCCCTCGCAAAGACTGGGGACGATAAGCGACAACGAGCCGACTTTTATCACTCCGTTGCCTACTATCAGGTTGCCTGTTTTGCGTGTGGTGGGACAGCTAGCCAATACTTACATTATTGCTGAGGGACCTGATGGGCTTTACCTCATCGACCAGCATGCGGCACATGAGCGTATATTCTATGAGAGAATTTTAGCCCAATGGGCACAAAAGGAAATTGAAGTTCAGGGGTTACTCCAACCAATAACCATAGAGCTTAGCCCCGGAGAGGAGGGAACCCTGAAAGCTAACGAAGAGATTCTAGCTCAATTTGGCTTCGCTATTGAGTCTTTTGGAAGCAGAAGTTACTTGGTACGTGCTGTGCCAGCATTAATAGCAAAGGCAAATCTCGTTGAGACATTAAGTGAGTTGCTTGATAACCTCGCGAGCAAAGAAAACTACTCTCCGTGGGAAGAAAAGATAGCCGCGTCCCTTGCTTGCCATAGCGCCATCAGGGCAGGGCAGCAGTTAAGCAATGATGAGATGCGAGAGCTAATAAAGCAACTAGAAGAAGCCCATCAGCCGCGCACTTGCCCTCATGGCAGGCCAACCATGATTCACCTGAGCTCGCATCAACTGGAGAAGGAGTTTGGCAGGATAAGCTAGTCTTAACCTCTTGCAAGTTTGTGTTCATGATAGCTCAGAAATCGATCAATAGCTTTAGCGGCGTTGCCTATCGAGGGATAGACAGGAATACCAGCTTCGTAAAACTTCCTCCCGACTTCCTACATTTTCAGGGAAATTAGATACGGCTTCCCGAAATCAGGGCGCTACATCGAGGTTCTAGCGATTTCCCTACCTGGAGCTTACCCCAAATCCCCTCTTTCGTAGGAAGTCGGGAGACAAGACCAATCATGTCGGGAAATTTTGATGAGCAGCCGGCAATGAAACTTTTTCCCTACCGCAAAGTGGGAGGTTTACCCAACTCAAGGGTTATTATGCGTAATTCGTTCTTCTTCGGAAATCACCCTGGCATTACTCAAGAGGAACGATAGGCAATTGTGTATTATTTTAGTGAATTTATGAAATAGACATCCAGTCCACCGTTTGAGTATAACTTATCTACAGTGGTATCATAACTTACCCTTTCGAAGTCCTGCGGTAAAAACCGGATCTCTGCCATCCTTGGATGAATGTCCCTGTAGATAGATTTATCCCTGCCAGCCAGCACCATGTAAGTATTTTGAGCATATGACTGTCCTAAAGTTGAGTACTTATCATAGCCAAAATGCCAGGAAGGACGAAGATCCTCTCTGATCATCCCTCGAGTGGTCATTATATCTTGCCGTCGGCTGCGCTCTTCCTGAGTTAGTAAAAACCGGGCAACCTGTCCAGGCATAATTGATTGAGGTGGTCCCAGAAATTTGGACAGGTTGTTAAGAGCGGGTTCTGCTCCTAGAATAAAATAGACCAAAGAAGGAGGAGCAGGACATGAAACAGAACCGAAGGAAACACAGCCCATCATTTAAAGCCAAGGTAGCCCTGGAAGCGCTAAAGTGCGAGGAGACAACAGCCGAACTGGACGGCCGTTTTGAGGTTCACCCGAGCCAAATACGTAGCTGGAAGAATGTCCTGGCTGAAGGTGCATCTGGCATCTTCGGTGATAACCAGTATCAGAAGAAGAAAGATGTTGAGGCCCTCACTGCTCAGCTGTATCAGCAGATAGGCCAGCTCAAGGTAGAGCGGGATTTCTTGGAGCGCAGCTTGGGTCGCTGAACGTGGAGCGGCGGCGTGCCGTGGTCGACCGCCGGCATCCGTCGCTCTCAATAGTCCGTCGGTGCGCCTTGCTGGATATCAGCCGTTTCGGCCTGTACTACCAGTCAATAGGAATCTCTGAGGAGGATCTCACCTTTATGAAGCTGCTCGACCGTCAATACCTTGCCACGCCGTTCTATGGGGCACGCCGGATGGCCGTGTGGCTGAATAAGCAGGATTATAAGGTTAACCGTAAACGCGTCCTGAGACTCATGCGAATAATGAGGCTCCATGCTATCTACCGACACCCCAGGACCAGCAAGCCGGTGCCAGGTCATAAAATCTACCCCTACCTGCTCAGTAATATGAAGATAACACGACCAAACCAGGTATGGGCAGCGGATATCACCTACATTCCCATGGCGCGGGGATTTCTGTGCCTGGTAGCCATAATAGACTGGTACAGCCGGTATGTGCTTTCCTGGAGGCTATCGAACACCATGGACGCCGGTTTCTGTGTCGAGGCTCTGGAGGAGGCGTTCAAGAAGAGTAAACCGGATATCTTCAACACCGACCAGGGTGCCCAGTTCACCAGTGAGGACTTCACCGGGTTTCTGGTGCAGCACGGAGTCAGGATCAGTATGGATGGGAAAGGAAGTTATAATGACAATCTGTTTATAGAGCGGCTGTGGCGGTCAGTAAAGCACGAGGATGTGTATTTGAAAGCATATCAGGATGGAAAAGATGCCAGGGTTGGAATCGGTGACTACTTCTGTTTCTATAACACCGAACGCCCTCACCAGGCTCTGGGCTACCGGACACCGGCTGAAGTATTCATCTCAAGCCCGGTGGAAGCTATCCATGGAGTTATGGTAGAATCCTTAACACCAGACCACTTGAGGATAGCGGGACCCAATCTTAACATAGTCCCTATTCTGTCTAAATGATGGGGTCCACCTCAGATACCTGAAGTAAAGGAATTTATAAAGCTGGAATTTGGAGAGAAGAGGACGATTGAGTCGGAGGTTATGCTCGAGTTTCTGACGAATGGATTTGAGCAAAAGCTACAGGAATTATATGAGGAGTTCCAGCGGGGTGAGTGTAGCTTGGAATATCTGGCTGACCAATTAGGTCTTAGCGCTTGGGAGATTTCGGATCTTCTTGAAGTTAGGGGATTAAAAACAACAAACCTATAGAACCTAGAACTTAGAACAATGAAGGAAATTCAAGAAACTCAACAAACTCTAGGAACTCTCCCGACTCCGTTGAGAGTCGTTGTTGCCATCCCTTGCTTCAACGCCGAGTCCTTTATTGCAGACGGCACAGCAGAGACAGCGAGAGCCATCGGGGTAATAGCGCCCTTTACAGTGTCAGAAGGAAAGGTATTTCCACGAGATTTTGGGTTATAATTATCGCATGACCGATATAGCAGCAGCTATTGGCATTTGCCAGCTAAAGAAGTTGGATGAGTTCACGCGTAAAAGGATTGAGGACGCCAAGTTCCTGACCAAAGGAATTAGCAAAATTAGAGGGTTAAGTCCGCCCCTTGTAGCTCCAAATGTAAAACATGTTTTTCATCAATTTACCATCAAAGTAGCCAGGGATTTCCATTTGTCAAGAAATGAATTGCGCCAGAGGTTAAACGAGAATGTAATAGGCAGCGCTATATACTACCCGCTCCCAATATATAAACAGCCACTCTACCAGAAGCTGGGATATAATGACCATTTACCGATTTTCGAAAAAGTCGCTTAGCAGGCGCTTTCCTTACTTACGGTAAAGGCACGATATGGCAAGGATTTCCCAAAAGGGGTGAAATAAAATGAGGATAGAATATGACTCGGTGAGAGACCTCCTTTATATGTACTTCGCATCTCTGGAGGCAAAGGCAGCAGAAACTATAACAGTAGCCCCTGGTGTGCATGCCGATTTTGGCAGAAACGGGAAGTTGTTGGGGATAGAGGTCATTGATGCTTCAGATATTATAGGTAAAGAGATAGAGTTTGGGCTCCCTGAGACTGTCAACTTAGCGCCAAAAGTTAAAGTCAAGAAAGGATAATTCCTCTGAATGCATTGCAAGGAATGTCATCAGGGCTTACTATGAGAGGTATAGGGAAAATTCAAACAGTTTGAGATAGTTTGAAAGTCATTTGGTGGTGGGAAGGTAGCAACATAGTTATAATTGCAATGCGGTTTGGTGTGATAGACAGCAAATACAAGTTTTAGTAATGAGGAGGGTCACATAATGAGCATAAATGCTACGGTAGCAAGGTTTCCCTTATTTAGAGGTTATGAGGAGAAACAAAGATTTTTAACAGTGTTAGGGATGCTTTATTCAAGGCAGATAACGCTTTCAAGAGCAGCAGAGCTGCTAGATATGGATAGAGATGAGCTTGCAGTAATATTAAAAAGCTTGAATCTTGAATATAGTTATCTAACGAAAGACGAATCAGAGAAAGAGCTAAAAGCTGCGAAGGCAGTAATAGAATCTGTTGCTCAAACCTGTTAGTGATAATCTCAATCGGCGGTCTCCACTTAACACCGCAAATATAACATGATTAATTTTGCGGCGCTTTCTGCATCATAGGCTT
>CAZPDE010000002.1:0-41113 GCA_964585315.1 uncultured Dehalococcoidales bacterium
CAATCACGGTGGGGTGGAATTTGCAACCGATGTTGCATTGCAAGACCCGACCCCAAGAGTCTAATGAGTTAAAGTAGGGGACATTTCTAAAGAGTCTTGACATTGGAAGAGACTTCACCTTGACCTGTGGGAAATAACATGGTACCTTATCTTTACCGGATGAGTTATGTTTATCTATACCAGGCACGCCGAGCGGCGCATAGAGCAGCGGAGGCTTTTCAAGGCTCAAATTGAGTAGGCAGTGCTTCAACCTGGCAAGGTCTTGCCTGGCTTTAAGAAACGGAAGCTGGCGCAAAGGGGGTTTTCGGGTAACATACTTGAGGTAGTCTACAGGCGGGAAGGGAATACCACGGTTATTCTTACCGCCTACTGGCTGGAGGAGGACTAAGGTGAATATCAGCTTTGACGAAGAGGCAGATGCCCTGTATATCCAGTTCCAGGAGGGCAGTGTAGCCAGGACCCGTAAAATGCAGAACGGAATATTGATTGATGTTGATGATGCCGGCTGCCTCTTTGGTATAGAGATACTCGATGTCAGTGAGCGTATTCCTGCCGAGGCATTAGGCATGGTAAATACCGAGCTGCCCATCAAGTCAGTGTAGTGTGCTGGCTGGCCACATGGGTAACACTGGGGGGGATGTTTCTTTTGCATAAACTCTGATTCAGGTACTGTAAAAAGTCTTATTGCAATGCATTTCCTTATTGTGGTAACAACGCAGCCAACTTCTGGAGCACCTCCGAGATAGTCTCGGGCGGCAAGGCGCATATCAATTCTGCATTTCGAGCGCGCCAATCTAAACTTTTAACCTGGTCAGATAAGATTGCTCCCTCCACTGGCAACCCCGCAGGAATAAGAACCTCGAATGGATAGCCCTTGACCTGGCTGGTAATGGGACAAAGGACAGCCAGCCCTATCTTGCCATTATAGTTTCCAGGTGAGAGCGCTACGGCAGGACGACGCACTGCTTGTTCATGTCCCGCTTGCAAGATTCAAGGTAATCCACACCACATCCCCACTTTGAGGAACATAAGTCAGGGAACTTACCATGTTTCGTTCCCCATGGTGGGGCCGGTATCAACCTCGTGATGCAAATTTTCTTTGGTGACCTTTGCCATGAGTTGTTTAAGTGTCGGCTTTGGTTTGGCTACGGGCGTTATTACAAGTTTCCCGTTCGCCAGCGATACTTCAACAGGCGTTTCTCTCTGGAGGCCTACTTCGACAGCGAAAGACCTGGGGATACGCAAAGCAAGACTGTTCCCCCATTTCTGGACACGGGTTCTCATAGCAAACCTCCCTTCATAGTATCTACATTGAAGATACTCATTTTGCAGGTGTTTGTCAAGCTCGTGCAAGCGTCACTTTCTCAAGATACTGACTGCTAATTGCTGGTTACTGCCTGCTTATTCCGTCTCCGCCGCCAGGCAAAGCCTGCCAGCGCTGCCAGCCCCAAACTGCTCAGGATAATGGTGGGGAGCTCGGGGGTGGGGTATTCCGGGCAAGCGGTATCAGGGGCGGAGAGGTAGCTCCAGGCGCCGCCGACCTGGACGTTGCGAGCTAGCCACGCGTTTGTTATTTGAAGGGCGAGGTATTTTCCCGTAGGCACAGTGAAAGACTGAGAAGAGGTAGTGTAGGTAAAGGTTGTTCCCGTTCCCTCGAGGGTTGCCTGCGGTCCCCCAGAAGTAAAGCCAGTACCATCCGAGTTAGCATGACCTACATCAAGGGTGAAATTGCTTCCAGTCACAGACGAGGTAAACACCACCTGCCCCGTCCAAGTGTCATTGGGGAAGGTCACATCACACTCCGCTGCCTCATCGGCAACCCACACCTTGGAGCCGCTACTAGGTATAGTAACCATTCCTGGTCCCTTGGTCATATCCGCCTTATACATCGGGAAGGCAGACAGCCACCACGCCATAAGGGAGTAATTGTCGGAGGTTTGCATTATGGGATAGTTGTCTCCTGAGCCGTCAGTAGTATAAGGAATGTTCGTGTCTCCGATGCCATCACCGGCGGTTCTGCCTTCGCTGCCGTCATCCAACCCGTCGTAGTCGCTGTAGTAGTTGCCCATGTAGTTCACATGGCTTGATTGGTAGAAATAGCAGAGCTTGGTGGGCGAGCACCAGGAGTTGGATGAGTCGGAGTAAACATTGGCTGTAGTGTTATTGCTGAAGTTATTCAAGTAGATGGTGTTGCTGCTCGAAGAATACAGGATGATGCCGTAGCTGTTCGAGCTGCAGGTGTTGCCCGAGCTGCTGGTGTTGCTCGACTAATACACGAAGATGGCGGAAGTGTTCGAGCTGCAGGTATTGCACGAGACGGTGTTGCTGCTCGAAGTATACAGGTAGATGCCGTAGTAGGTGTTCGAGTCACAGGTATTGCCCGAGACGGTGTTGTTGTTGCTCGACAAATACAGGTAGATGCCGTCGTGGCTGTTCGAGTCGCAGGTATTGCCCGAGATGGTATTGTTGCTCGAAGACTCCAGGTAGATGCCGAGGTAGTTCTTGTGGGTTCCGTCCCAGCCGCAGCGGTTGTTCTGGATGGCGCAGCCGGTGCGCCCGTTAAGATATATCCCTGCTTTGCCGCTGTCGGTCGCCCCGTAGATGTCCAGCCCTTTTATGGTAACACCGTTGGCGGTTATGTTGAAGACATGACTACTTGAGCTTGCGGCCTTGACCTGCGGAGCGGTGCCATCGCTGTCATATCTCTCAATGGTGAGGCTTTTATTCACGGTGATATTCTCGGTGTAATCATCGGTTGAGGCGTTATTATCGTCCATCACCTTGATGGTGTCGCCGCCGGTGGCTTGCCCCACTGCATAGCCGATGGTGTGCCAGGGGCTGCCAATAGACCCGTTACCAGAGTCATCATCCCCGCTGGGGCTGACATAATAGGTATCGGTAACCTCAATGGCGCTGACCGGCGCGGGCTGGACAAACAAGGCAAAAGCCATAACCAGCTCCTGTGGGTCAGGTCTTGCAATGCAACATCAATTCAAATTCCACCCCACCGAGATTGCTTCGTCCCCTTCATTTTATTCAGGGCTTCGGCTCACGTGCTCCTCGCAATGACGCCCTTCTTGTCATTACGAGCCAAAGGCGCGGCAACCTCAGGGAGGGGAAATTCACCCTCACCTTAGTTCCCTCCCCTTCACGGATAGATTCGCTTCGCTCAGAATGACAAGAAGCGAAGGGTTCAGGGCTTCGGCTCGCAACTTCGGCTCAGGGCTTTGGCTCACACGCTCAGGACTTCGCCTCACTTCCCATCGAGGGAGAGGAATTTTATACGATGCGGAAGACTATAATGTGCCTGATGAATCAGGCAACTACAATCCTCTTCCATCGAGGGAGAGGAATTTTATACGAGATTATGCGGAAAACTATAAATGATTTGACATGGAGGTAGCTCCTTAAGCTTTTTTGTTCTCTTTAAGCGTTGTGGCTACTTCAGCTAAGGGAATAGCTTTCTGTTCTCCGCTCCTCATATCTCGCAATATTGCAGTTCGATTTTCAAGTTCTTGGTTGCCGATAATGATGGTGTAGATAGCGCCCAAGGCATTGGCTTGTCTTAGCTGTGCCTTCAAGCTTTTATCACCCACAGCTTGAATGACAGCAATCCCAGCCTTCCGCAGCTCGGAGGCAAGCTTTACTGCTGCAATTTTAGCTTCTTCCCCTAAACAGGCGATAAAAGCAGCAGGCGGAGGCAGAGAAGGGGCAGCTAAGTTTTGCCTTTTTAAGTTTAGTATCAGTCTCTCTATGCCAGCAGCGAAACCAACTGCGGGGGTAGGCTTTCCTCCTAACTCCTCGATGAGGTTGTCATAGCGACCGCCCCCGCCGAGTGCGCTCTGTTGTCCTCCTTCCTCTTGGGGTTCAATCTCGAATACAGTCCTGGTATAGTAATCCAAGCCACGCACCAATCTATGATTTAGTTGGAAAGGAATACCCAGCGCTCCTAAGTATTTCTGCACGCTTTGGAAATGCGATTGACATTCATGACACAGGTAATCTGTGGTTTTTGGCGCTGTCTCAGCTATCTTCTGGCACGAGGCTTTTTTGCAATCAAGCAGCCGTAAAGGGTTTTTGACTAACCTAACTTTACAGTCGGGGCAAAGCTGCTCGGTATAATCTGAATAATGCTGCTTCAGCGCTTCGACATACTCAGGTTGGCAAAGCTTACAACCGATGCTATTAAGTTTGATGGAGAATTGAGAAAGGCCTAAGGAAAAGAAGAATTGCTGCGCCATTTCTATTACCTCGGCATCGAGTGCGGGGTCGGCATCACCTATAGCTTCGAAGCCGAATTGGTGATGCTGGCGATAGCGTCCAGCCTGAGGACGTTCATACCTGAAAGCAGGACCAATATAGTAAAGCTTTACCGGTTGAGGTAAGTTAAACAATCCATGCTCAAGGTAAGCTCGGCAAACTGGCGCCGTTCCTTCCGCCCTTAGAGCCAGTTTTTGCCCTTTTCTATCTTCGAAGATATACATTTCCTTGTCAACAAGGTCTGTTCCTCCAGCCACAGCGTGGGCGAATAGCTGGAAGTCTTCAAATATCGGCGTAGTGAGAGGCTGATAGCCATAAAGCTGACATAGAGAAGCAACTTTGTCTTCCACATATTTCCAGTAGGTCTGCTCTTGCGGCAGAATGTCGAATGTGCCCCGAGGCGCTTTATACAAGGAAAACCTCTCTTTCGTAGTTTTTATTTAGTTTACCACATTTGTTAAGAAGTCGTTTAGCACCCCGATTGTCATTCTGAGCGTGTGAGCCGAAGCCCTGAGCCCTTCGCTTGCCTCTTCAGTTCCTCTCAATCGTCAAGACTCAGAGCTGCGGCTCAGGGTGACATCAAAATAAACAATCTTAAAGCCCCAGCGCAATTGACAATTTTTGTCTACTTGTTTAATATCACCATTGAGATAAACTTGGTAATAAAGGATGAATAGCTATGAGAATCTCTACTAAAGGACGCTACGGAACAATGGCAATGCTTGATTTGGCTCTTCATTATGGGGAGGGACCTATCATGGTAAAGGATATCGCCAGAAGGCAACATATTTCTGAGCGATATTTGGAGCACTTACTTATTTCACTCAAAGTGTCAGGGATGGTAAGGAGCGCTCGTGGAACACATGGTGGATTTACTCTGGCTAAACCACCTTCCCAAATAAAGTTCAGCGAAATTATTCAGGTTACGGAAGGGTCTATGGCTCCAACGGAATGTGTCGATAATCCCGAGACATATCCACGAGCAGCCCTTTGCGCCGTTTATGATGTCTGGGTGGAGGTGAAAGCGGCGATAAACGGCATACTAGAATCCACAACTCTACAGGATTTGCTTGAGCGGCAAAGTAGGAAGGAGGCAATTGCTGGTTATAAAGCCGAAGAGGCAGAATGCTGCTAAGGTCACCCCAAAAGGGGGGTTTTGCCGGAGATGAAATGGCATTAATAAAAAGAAGGAGGTAGAACATGCGAGAAAAGGTAGAAGCAGCCCTGGCTCAAATAAGACCTGCTTTGATGGCAGACGGAGGTGGTGTTGAGTTAGTGGATGTGAATGAAGGTGTGGTCACAGTGAGACTGATAGGTGCTTGCGGCGGCTGCCCTATGGCAGCTATGACCTTGCAGCATGGAATCGAGCGGGTGCTTAAGGAACAGGTGCCTGAGGTTAAGGAAGTGATTGCTGTTTAGGGGTTAAAATGCAAAAGCCGACCTTTATTTGCCACTCCTGTGGTAAAAGGCTGAAGTATGCCACAGGAGAGCGACCTTGCGAGATGCTCAGCGGCTGGCTCACGGTTTCTCAATGGAAAGGGCTTGGGACAGTTGAGCATTATAGTTTCTGCTCCTTCACTTGCCTTAAAGGATGGGCGGATGCCCAGGTTCCTAAAATCCCCGAACCATTCCTGAAAGCCTTTGAGGAAGGAAAGGGAGACAAAAATGCCTATTTATGAATACTTTTGTCCTCAGTGTAATTTTAAGTTTGAATTGCTTCGCTCTTTAAGCCAGCCTAGCCAAAACGCTCCTTGTCCTCATTGCTATAATGACGCTGAACGAGTATTCTCTTCTTTTGCTTCTCCTTCTAACCACGCTGAAGAGGTATCTTCCCCAATTGGTGGAAGCTCCTCTTGCAGCACATGCTCCGCTATGAATTGTGCTGCTTGTAGGGGATTTTGATAATTATGAAACATTCGCTGAAAGTAGGATTTAGTTTTGGTCTAACCTCTGGAATAATCACAACGCTTGGGCTAATGATTGGCTTATATTCTGGCACCCACTCAAAACTCGCTGTTCTTGGCGGTATATTAACAATAGCTATAGCAGATGCAATTTCAGATGCATTGGGTATTCATATTTCTGAAGAATCTGAAAATAAACATACTGCAAAAGAAATATGGGAATCAACAATTTCTACCTTTTTCTCTAAGTTTATTTTTGCATCAACATTTATTATTCCAGTCTTGTTATTTGAACTTTCAACAGCAATTGTGGTAAGCATAATTTGGGGCTTATCCCTGCTAAGTATCCTCAGTTTTAGTATCGCTAAGAAACAAAAAGGGAAACCTTGGAAAGCAGTTGCAGAGCACTTGATTATTGCAGTGGTAGTTATAGTTGTGACATATTATGTTGGTGATTGGGTCGGGGCAACTTTTGGTTAGGCGCCCCTTACACAACAGCAGATAAAAGGCAAGCTATGTCGGGAATGCTAGCTAAACTTTAAAGCGCCGGCAGCAAACTTAAAGAGAGACGAGACAAATGCTAGAAATAAAAAACCTCAAACTAACGCTTAATGGTAAGCCGGTAATCGATGATTTAAGTTTGGAAGTGAAGGGAGGGAAGATACACGGCTTGTTGGGGGTAAATGGAACCGGAAAGACAACCCTGGCTAGCTTAATAATGGGGATAAGTTACCCCGATGCGGGGAGCATAATAGTTGAGGGTCGAGATATCACACGGTGCACCATTTCAGAGAGAGCAAAAATGGGGATAACCCTGGCATGGCAGGAGCCAGCGAGGTTTGAAGGACTTAGCATAAAGGAGTATCTGAACTTAAATAGAGATTTGAGTTTAAGTGAGATTGAAAATTACCTCTGGATGGTTGGACTTCCTCCGACGGAGTATCTAAATCGAGCCGTCGATGTAACTCTAAGCGGAGGGGAGAGGAAAAGGGTGGAACTTGCTTCTGTCCTGGCAATGAAGCCGAAAGTAGCTATTTTAGATGAGCCCGATTCCGGCATAGATGTAATCTCACTGCCCCATATCATAAATGGAATAACTGAAATGAGTAAACAAGGTTCGGGAGTGCTCTTAATCACACATAGCGAGGAGGTAGTGAGTGTAGCCGATGAAGTGTCGGTAATGTGTGCCGGGAAAGTAATCAATACCGGACTACCTGAGGAAATGTGTCAGTGGTTTAAGAATAATTGTCAAACATGTAACCACATCGGCACGCCAGATTATAAAACAAGCACTGAATATGAATAAGCTCTAAACAAACCCGAAGATTAAAAATCAAAGATAAAACATCAAAATGACAAATCAAAACTCAAAAATTTTTACTTTTGCCTTGTATTTTTTCATTTTGCATTTTAATCTTTTATTTAGCTTGGCTCTGTCATTTTGCATTTTTATTTTTGCCTTTTGCATTTCAAAGAGGGGAGCTTAAGAAATGGTTGTTGTCAAGGAATATGAAGCGATGCTTGAAGCCTACGGCAAGGCAGGTGGAAACCTGGATGCTTTAGGAAACAAGGATGTAGGCAATCTTGTTATCCATGAAAATAAAGTCTTCAGCGCTAACGAGGCTAAAGGGATAAGAATAGAGACGGAAGAGACAGAAACTGGCGTTAATATCTATTTTCTAGTGGAGGAAGGGGCGAAAATTAAACACCCGGTCCATTTGTGCTTCGGAGTTTTGCCTCAGGAGGGATTGCAAGAAATCACATTGAAAGTAGAGGCGCAAGCTGGCAGCGAGGTAAATGTTATTGCCCATTGTATTTTCCCCAACGCCGTCGCCGTAATACATAAGATGAACGCCGACATAAATATCGGGGATAATGCCAAGTTTAGTTATCATGAAACTCATTATCATGGAGAATTCGGTGGGGTTAAGGTAATTCCCAAGGCAAAAATCAGGGTAGGCAAGAAAGGCGTTTGGGAGAGCGCCTTCGCCCTAATTGAAGGCTGCGTGGGCATGATGGACTACGATTTTGAGATTTTCGGCGAGGAAAAAAGCAATAGCGAGCTCATGGTGAAGGTCTCTGGCAAAAAGGAAGACGACATAAGTATAGTGGAGAAAATCCATCTGGATGGCGCCGAGGCTCGCGGTCTGGCAAAAAGCCGTCTGGTATTGAACGATAATGCCAGGGCAATAGTCAGGGGTGAAACATATGGTAACGCCCCCTTTGCCAGAGGTCATGTCGACTGCCTCGAAATCGTGAATGGAGATGGAGTGGAAGCAAGGGCGATACCAATGGTTTATGTGAACGATAAACAGGCGAAGGTTACTCATGAGGCTGCTATAGGCAGCATAGATAAGAAGCAGATGCAAACATTGATGGCAAGGGGATTAAATGAGGAAGAAGCGGTTGATATTATTGTGAGAGGCATATTGAAATAAGGGGAACTTAGCCTAAAGGGGGGCGCTCAGATGATTATAGATAGACCCGAGGCTCGGTTAATATTTATGTCAATGGCGATAATGTGCGCGCTCTCCATGGCTTGGCTACCTCTCTAAAAGCGCGAGGGATGAGGTGCTTGTTCTGCCTGCTGCTGCTGGGTAAACTGACTTATAGGTGGTAATAGATGATTACCTCGGAAGAAAGGGAAAGGTATGACAGGCAGATAAAGATTGAGGGTTGGGGGATAGAAGGGCAGCAGAGACTTAAGCAGGCAAAGGTTCTCATTGCCGGGGCAGGGGGATTAGGGTCAGCCATCTCTGTCTATCTGGGGGTAGCTGGAGTGGGGAGCCTTCGCATTATTGATAGGGATATGGTAAACCTAAGTAATCTCAATCGGCAGATTCTCCATTGCGCCCAGGACATAGGTAGGGAAAAAGTTCAATCAGCCTCGGAAACCCTCAGGAAACTGAATCCCGCTATTCAGATAGAGGCTATAGCTGAAACAATAACTCAAGATAATGCTTTCCTGCTCTCAGAGGGTTGTAACCTCATCCTGGATGCCATGGATAACTTCCCCGCCCGATACGCACTGAATAAGGCTGCCATCCAGAGGGGTATCCCCTTTCTCTACGGAGGCATCTACGGTATAGAAGGGATGACAACCACTATAATCCCAAAGGAAACAGCCTGCTTAAGGTGCATCTTCCCCGAGCCTCCCCCTACCACAGTTTCCCCCGCATCAGGGGTTGCTGCTGGGGTTATAGGTTGCCTTCAAGCTCTGGAGGCAATAAAATACATCGTGGGGATAGGAGAATTGCTCACTAACCGACTGCTAATCTTCGATGGTCTTAGCTCAAAGTTTAGAGAGGTTAGGCTCACTCGCCGCTCTCAGTGCCCTGATTGCTCACCAGAAGTAGGGGATAATACCGATATATGAATACTATTGCCCAAATTGTAAACATGAATTCGAATTGATAAAGCCGATAAGCAAGGCTTCGTAAGAGGCATATTGAAATGATTGAGATAAGAAAAGGCGATTTTTCCGTCGATGAAATAGTTAAGAAAATGAGGAGCCCGAGAATAGGCGCGATATTGACTTATGTGGGCACTGTGCGTGAATTTCCTCAAGGTAAAGGATTGGAATTCGAGGACAATGAGGACGCCATTCAGAAACTCCAAGAAATAGAAAAAAGAGCCCTTGATAGATTTGATATAGAGGATGTAGCAATAATACATCGAGTCGGTTTTCTATCAGTGTCAGAGGACATTTTGCTGGTAGCAGTTTCAGCGTCCCACAGATGGGCAGCCTTCGATGCCTGCAGGTGTATAATAGACGATATAAAGGATTTCCATAAATCGTGGAAAAAAGAAGTTCCGAAATAGAAATTTCTGTGGTCTCCAAGGATGATAAACCTATATCCGTAGGCGCGGGTTTGAAGACCCGTGCAGAGAAAAAGGCGGATGAAATCATCCGTGAACAAGAGGTTATTGTCAGGATAGATAGGGAGATTCATAAATTCCACTGCATCCCCACCGATTTGGAAGAAATGATAATTGGCAACTTGAAATCAAGGGGCATAAATCCTTCCTTCTCTAACATCAGGAAAATTGCCGATAATGAATTTAATGTCGAGCTTTCATTTGTTAAAGGGTTACTGAAGAATCTTCAACCATGTGAGTCCAATAAAAAATTAACCAGAGAAGAAGTTTTTAATTCAATAAAAACGCTCAATGAAAATAGCTTCTTGTTCCGAAAAACTGGATGTGCGCATGTTATCGGGATTTGTGGAGGCGGAGAGATTTTCGCAGAGGATACAAGCAGGCATTGCGCCATGGACAAAGCTATTGGTCTAGCAATTAGGAATGGAATCGATTTATCCAACAGCTTCTTGGTCGCCTCTTGCCGACAAACGGCTTCCACAATAAAGAAGGCAATTTTTTGCGGCATACCAATAGTTATAAGCATCGCTGCACCCACAGACTTAGCTGTAAAAGAAGCCAACAAATACGGGATAACGCTCGTAGGATTTGCTGATTCAAAAAGGTTCAACATATATTCTCATGGTTGGAGGATCGAAATTTGAAACAAGAGTTAAAAAGCGGCTGGCAGAGAAACTTGGTAACCTTGGGACCAAGCATATTTTTGGGATTGACTTTATTGGTATCCGGCTCTGGCAAATTACTTTTCTTTGAAGAATTACCCGGGCAACTGGAATTTATCGATGTCTTGTTGGGACCTTTCTATACTCCCACAATAGTTTACCTTATTATTCATTGCCTTCCTTGGGCGGAGATAGCTCTGGGTGTCCTTTTACTTCTGGGCGTGCTTCCCAGAATTGCCGCAGCCTTATGCCTTCCACTTACGATTGGGTTTATGGCTAGTAACTTCTATGCGCTGAGCCAGGGTATGGAACAATTTCCCTCGTGCTGCTGTTGCTTTGGTAAGTGGGAGGAATTGCTGGGAGCGATGTCGCCGCTGCAAGCTCTGTGTTTTGATATCGTGCTTTTTGGCTTAGCTTTGCTTATTCTGTTGTTTCATCCCAGCAGATTTCTAAATTTTCGCCCCTGGTTTATTAAGAGGAAAAAGGAGGAGTTCGAATGAAATCGGTTTTCTTTATTTTTCCGTCATTGCGAGCTCTTCGCCCCTGCCATTCTGAACCCTTCGCTTTGTGTCATTCTGAGGTAGCAAAGCGACCGAAGAATCTCGCTCAGGATAAACTCCGCGAAGAATCTCCCCGGTGCTCAGGACAGGCTCCGCGAAGCAATCTATGGCATCCTACCTTGAGATTGCGGAGCTTGTTCCGAGCGCAAGCGAGGAATCCCCGCTCCCAGTTTGCTTCGGCTACGCCTTGCAACCGCTATGGTCCTCGCAATGACAGGATGGTTTGCTTTACTGTTTTGGCCATCACTATTTTTCTCATAGCTGGTTGTGCCCCAGCCCCAGCTAATCATCCCCCGAGTATCACTAGTCTCAAAGCTGAGCAAGACATAGTTCCGCCTTCGGGCAGTTGCCAGATTGAGTGTATTGTTTCGGACAATGGTGACGAATTAAGCTATGAGTGGCAGATTAGTGGGGGGGCTATCTCAGGTGAAGGTGCTACAGCTATTTGGATTGCTCCCGATGAGCCTGGTGAATACATCATCTCGGTCAATGTGACTGGCACGGATGGTAACAATACTACCCAGTCGATTACTATCACGGTAGGAGAAAATCATCCACCGCAAATTAACTCTCTAAGGATTAGTGATGAGTGGGTTGTTCCTTTGGGCAACTGCACAATTACTTGCGAAGCCTCTGACCCCGATGGCGATAAGCTAAGCTATGAGTGGTCAGCTAACGGTGGCAATATTTCTGACACAGGTCCTGTAATTACATGGACTGCTCCCGAAGCAATAGGCATCTATACCATCACAGTTAAAGTGATAGATGGGATGGATGGTGAAAGCGCAAGCTCACTGCGTATCAATGTAGCGCCCAACAATCCGCCGACTATTGAGAACTTAATCGTCACCGCTGAACATAAATACCTGAAGGAGATAGATGGGGGATACAAAGTCGGGAAGGGCAAAAGTTATGAAATTGAGTGCGATGCCTCGGATGCAGATAACGATGAGTTACTGTATGAATGGTCAACTAGCAGAGGCGAAATCTCTGGAGAAGGCCCAGTGGTTACCTGGGTTGCCCCTAATCAAGGAGGCATAGATGTTACCATTGCTGTAACAGTGTCTGATAGCAACGGCGGTGCAACTACTGACAGTATAACTTTCACGGTTGTGAGCTGCACATCATGTTCGTTTTAGGTAGGATAAGAAAGTACCTGGCAACCTTAGTTGGGAGTTTTGACGCTTGAAGCTTGCAATGCTAGACTTCCCTTATCCATGAAGCGAGTTGGTATTCTGTATCACCCTCGACTAGAAAAAGCTCAGAACCTGGCTAACAAATTGGCAGGTTTATTAACGGCGCAAAAAGTCTCTTCCTGGCAATGCTCAGCCTGGGATGAGGATAAAGCTAGACCTCAAGTAGCCAGCTCAGATTTAATCTTAAGCATTGGCGGAGATGGCACTATCCTTCACACCGCTCGGATTATAACCCCCTTGTCTGTGCCTATTGTTGGGATAAATTTTGGCAAGCTTGGCTTCATTACTGAATTGAGTGGTGAGGAAATATTAGCAAATTTGCCTGATTTGCTCGGAGGCAGTGGCTGGATTGAGGAAAGGGCTATGCTCGAAGCCCAGCTTTTGCCATGTCATTGCGAGCGCGTGAGTCAAAGCCCTGAACCAAAGTTGCGAGCCGAAGGCGTGGCAAGCAGTGAAGGGGAAGCAATCTCCCATCTCGCCTTAAACGATGTGGCGCTGTGCGGCGCCACTGTCCGCTTAGTCAACATAGAGGTGGAAGTAGATAGCGAAGTGATAACCACTTATCGAGCTGATGGGGTTATCATCGCCACGGCTACTGGCAGCACTGCTTATTCTCTAGCAGCCGGGGGGCCAATTCTCCATCCTCAGTCTAAGGAATTTATCCTTCAGCCGGTATCCTGCCACCTTGGTTTAACTCACTCTCTAGTATTACCCTCGCAGAGCATAGTTAACTTAAAGGTTGCTGGTGGAGATAAAGCTGTGCTTAGCCTCGATGGACAGGTTAATCTGCCTCTATCTGGCGAGCAAAGGGTCAGGGTAAAGCTCAGCCCTTATACAACTCGCTTCCTAAGAACTCATCAGCCGACTTATTTCTATGGCTCACTATGGCAGAAACTGAGGGGGAAAGTAGCATGACGGTTGATAAGGCAAAGATAAGAGACGCTGCCTTGATGCACCCGCTAATCAATCACTTTGCCAATCAAGGTGAGATGCTGCCTCGCGCTTTAAGCGAGATATATGAGAATATCAGGGATTACTTTGTAGTCAGAGCCAATGGCAAAACTATTGCTTGCGTTGCTTTGCGCATTAGCTGGCTTGATTTAGCTGAAATCAGGTCTTTAGCTGTGGACGCGAGAAACCAAAATCAGGGAATCGGCTTCTCTCTTGTCCAAGCCTGCCTTGATGAAGCTAAGGAGTTGGGCATACCTACCGTTTTTTGTCTCACCCGTAAGCCAGCTTTCTTCGAGAAGCACGGGTTTCATCTGGTTGACAAAATGGAATTGCCACGCAAGGTATGGGCGGAATGCTACCGCTGCCCCAAATTTCCTGACTGCGATGAAGTAGCCCTTATTCGTCACATTTAAGTAGGGCGGCATTTTATATGCCGCCCTATTCTGGTGGGGAATAAACCCCCACCCTACAAATCATATAATCCTCTCCCGTCAAGGGAGAGGAACTTTGTAAGAATTTAGGCGGGATATCATAAATCTGAAATACTAAACAAAGGAGTAGAGAATATGTTAACACCGGAAAAGAAGCTATCCAGCCAACAGATTTACCACGGTCGGGCAGTAAATTTACTTGTGGACCAGGTGGAGAAGCCCAGCGGCAGGGAAACTACCAGGGAAGTTGTGGAGCACAGCGATTGTGTTGCTGTAGTGGTTCTCGATGACCAGGATAATGTCCTTTTGGTTTGCCAGTTTCGCCATGCCGTAGGCAAATTTCTTCTGGAAATACCTGCTGGCGGCATCGACCCCGGTGAAGAGCCTATTGATTGTGTTCGTCGTGAATTGCAGGAGGAAATTGGCTATCTGCCCCGGAAAATAGATAAACTGGGTGGGTTTTATGCTATTCCTGGCTACGGCACGGAATACTTACATTGCTATCTAGCTACCGACCTTGTGCCCAGCCGCCTTGTAGCTGAAGATACCGAAAGCATCGAGCTGGTTCGAGTCCCTCGAAACGAGATACCTCAGCTCATTGCATCGGGGGAGATTTGTGATGCCAAAAGCATTGCTGCCTTGCTCACCTTCCTCTCCCTTCAGGGGAGGTGAGGGATAAGTCAATGATTTTACAATCCAGGTTTTCTTCCTTTAAGCTTTGTATTAGTCCTGCGATACTGTCTTCAGCGCAAATTATCAAGAAAGGCAAGCCGCAATAAGCAGCTTCTATAGCTGCTTCTTTAACGCCATAAGCATAATCAGGCTTTACTCTTGCTTGCTTCAGCGCTACCATAGCTTCGATGCTAATCGCGCCCACTAGCATTCCCTCGCCTATCTCCTCTTTCAATCGAGCAAGGTCAGTGTTTCGAAATCCCCCTTCTTGTACATTGGGCACTTTGCCTATAGTTATTTTACCCGTCTTTAGCTCTATCACTCCTTCCACATTGGAGACACCAACATCTTCGCCTTTATTAGCCTCGGATACAGCTATCCCTCTAGCCCCTCCATCACTTATATCGCTGGAGGCGAACAATAAGCCATTCTTCATATACAAAGATATTGGCTGGCCAATAGATAAGTTGGTATCGGCTATAGCAGTGGAAGTTGAAATGTCGCTTATTACCTTGTCCACAAATGAAGTATAGCTTCGCAACTGCCGCGCCATCCTCAAAATCCAATCTACGCCTTCTCGAGTTACCCTGTATCTAGAGCGGCCTTGGGAACTAAGCCAACCATCCTTTATCAATTCCTTGACATATTCAGAGACCGCTTGAGAGGTAATATCCAGCTTTTTGGCAACCTCCTTTTGCTGTATATTCGGCTGATTTGCCGCTATTTCCAGCAATATCTGGAACTTAGTAGCCAGATTTTTGCTTCGTAATATTTGTGCCATAATGGAAACATTATACCGCTATCAGCCCTCAGTTGTCAGTTATCAGTTTAATTCTGACTGCTTTTTGGGAAACAAGCGAGCCGGGACAGTCAGTTTTCAATACGCATTCACTACAGCGAGGCTGCCTAGCATGGCATACTCGCCTCCCATGCTCTATCAAGTGGAGATGAAATTGATATACCTTTGGGGGCGGGATTTGCCCTTGCAGCAAATTATGCGCCTCCTCAATGGAAACTTTGGAGTCAATCAATCCTAATCGTTTAGCTACTCGAAAAACATGGGTATCCACTGGTAAGCATGGCTTCCCTAATCCAAAAAGGAGCACACAGCTAGCTGTTTTTGGACCCACCCCAGGCAGTCGCATCAAGTAATCCTTGGCTTCTGACATATTCATCGAGTCGAGAAAATCAAGGCTAATGTAGCCCTGCTCCTTTTCAATTTGCTCAAGTATTTGCTTGATTCTCATCGCCTTAATTCGGAATAGCCCCCCAAGCTTAATAGCCTGAGCGATTTCCTCCACAGGGGCAGCCACCACATCTTCCCAGCTACTGAATGTAGATAGAAGCGAATCGAAAGCCCGTTTTGAGTTTACATCTGAGGTATTCTGGGAAAGGATTGTTCCTATAAGCACATCGATAAGCTCTTCGCCTGGCTGCCATTCCAGATCCCCATATTCTTGCTCCAATAGCTCGATAACTTCTTCGATGGGCATTTTTGTGATAGTGTATCTCATAAAACCCGATGCAGAAAGTTATCTTAGATATGGACCCTGGCATCGATGATGCTTTAGCTTTGCTCTTGGCATTAAAGTCGCCTGAAATTCAAATTCTGGGCATCAGCACTGTGTCGGGCAATGCCCCAGTGGAAATGACGAGCGCCAATGCCCGCCGAGTATTGGAATATATGAATATAAGCATTCCTGTAGCCATGGGCGCAGCAAAGCCCTTAGAACATCCCCTAATCGATGCCCTGAACTACCACGGCTCGGATGGATTAGGACAATGTAACTTGCCACCTCCCAGGTCTCCACTACACCTAGCAAAAGCCTGGGACTTCATAGCTCAGTTAGTCTCAGATGCTCCCGGTGAGATTACATTGGTGGCAACAGGACCTCTGACCAATGTAGCTCGTGCCTTTAAGCTTCATCCTCAACTGCCTAAACTTCTAGCCCGAATGGTTCTCATGGGAGGAGCTTACGGACTTACGCCCTACGGCAAGGGAAATCAAACTCCCTTTGCCGAGTTTAACATCTGGCAGGACCCAGAGGCAGCCCACATAGCGCTTAATTCCGGCGCAGAGGTCTTTGCTGTAGGATTGGACATATCTATGGACCCTACAACCCATCTAAATAGCCAGCATTTAGAACAACTTAAAGCTGGACATACCCCTGCGGCGTGCCTGGCAGCGCAACTGGTAGAATATGGTGTAAAGCATCATGGACGATGTGAACTGCACGACCCTCTAGCTCTGGCAACCTTGCTTGATGCTTCGCTATTCGAGTTCATATCAGCGCCAGTGGAGGTGGTTACGGGAGATGGCTGGGATAGGGGAATCACTCATGTTTTGCCTTCTGATAGCTCTCAGTTAATACATGTAGCCGCTGGCGTGGATGGCCCTCGCTTTCTGAAGTTGTTCTTATCACGTATATTGAGAACGATTAGCAATACTAGTTGTCATTCTGAGGGAGTGAAGCGACCGAAGAATCTCGCTCAGGACAGGCTCCGCGAAGAATCTAGACCCTTCGCTATCGCTCAGGGTGACAAAAAACAACATCCAAATTGGAGGAATAATATGGTCAAATTAGTAGTATGCGGTGCCATAAATTGGGATACAAGCTGCTTCGTAGAATGGTTGCCGTCGCCGGGAGAAGAGGTTCGAGTAAAACATATCACACAGGTCTTCGGAGGGACAGGGGGCAATGTAGCAGTAGCTGCGGCACGGATTTTAGGAGCTAAGGAAGTTGCACTGATAGGCGCTCTGGGAGAGGATGACATTGCTCAGCAACAAGTAGCCGCCCTAGCTATCGAAGGTGTCATTACTGAGGGAATCAACCACATACCGGGAGAAGAATCAGGACAAGCTTATATTTTGGTTGACCAAGAAGGGCAAAATGTCATCGCTAGTTGTCTCGGGGCGAATGCCAGGCTGCAGCCCGAACACTTAAGTAAGCCATCGGTCAAACGGCTGCTGCAAGAGTGCCAGTGCATAGTCCTCACCGATCCTCCTTTGGAAGTGGTAACAGAGCTAATAAATTTAGCAAAAAGGCGCAAAATCCCCCTATTGTGGGATCCAGGAATCCTGGTAAGCCATGGATGGGAAGTGTTGCAATTGCTTGCCAGCCAAGCAGATATTCTCTTCTTTAACGAAGCCGAGGCAACTACTCTTTGGGGAACCACAGAATTGAATATGAGCTTGCAGTATTTGCAAGAACTGGGATTTAGCAATCACACGGTGCTCAAACTTGGCGCTCGAGGAGCAGTTTTGCTTGAGCCAGCCACTGGTGTGATAATGGAAATCCCCACCTTACCCCTCAAAGATTTAGGTTTAGAGGTAATCAACACAGTGGGTTGCGGAGACGCTTTTGTGGGGGCTTTTGCCTCCTACCATGTTGTGGGCGCCAGCTTCCAAAAGTCGCTTATCATGGCTACTGCGGCGGCAAGTCTCAACGCCACTCGTCCTGAAACCCGAGGTGGTCCTGAAATGCTAACCTTAGAGGCAATAGCAGAAGCCAGCCGTAATTTTGGCTTTGCCTTGCGGGAGCGTAAACTTTCCTGATTTTTGTAGTTGCCTGATTCACCAGGCACAACTGTCCAATAAATTGGGCAGCTACATTTTTTGAACAGCCTCTTTTATGAAATCCTAATATCTAACCTCTGAATCCTAAACAAATTCAAATATCAAAATGCAAAAGGAAAAATGACAGAGCAAAATTCAAAAATGAGTAGCTGAGAGCGTCTAGAACCTTAATTTTGAACTTTGATTTGTAATTTTGATTTTTTATCTTTACTTTTTGATGTTGTTTAAGTTTCGTGCTTAGGGTTTACCCTCTTGTAGTTGCCGAACTCCTTGATAAGCCTTAGTATCTACCTCACCGCGAGCGTAAGCTTCATGCCACCCTTTAGGCACCGGCATTCTCCTGTACCAACTAACTCGTTCAGCCTCAAGCAAATTGCGAGGCAATCCCATGAAATCAGCAGCACAGATAACCCTGTGATGTAGGCACGGGTCTTTAGACCCGTGCAGGGAAGAAACCCAATCCAGCCACTTCTCCCCTTCTTTGGAACGCATCAGATGATGGTCTAAGATGAGCGTATCCACCTCCTTAGCTAATTCTAAAGTCCTCTTCAGTGCACCCTCCCGCTTTTCCCAAGTCAGGCTTGGCAAATAAATTGGTGGTCCCGATGCCAATACCACAGTTGGCTGCCATCTAAATATTTGCTCAATCGCCTCGTCATTGAGCATTTGAATATCCGAGGCGTGTACGAAAACTTCGCCTCCCTCTTCAATCCTGGTCATCATTACGGTGCCACCTCTGCCTCGTTCGCCATGAGGCACAGGAGGAGAAAAGCTCAAACACCCGTCGCTTAGCCCTTCCGAGGCTGGAAGGACCCGGTTGAGCCTCTGGGCTAAAACTCTAGCCCGATGAGCCTCAGTAAAAGAAAGCTCCTGCATCCCTTTCGTCCACAACCTGGGATACCTCAAAGATTCAGCAACCCTGTTCGCCGAAAGCTGGTAAGGATTAGCATTGACCAAGGGATGGTGCTCACCATGATAATGGCTAATCACCACATCAGTTGCGTCTTCCAGTGCTTTTTCAATGGCATTTTTCACTTTTTCAGCCACGGCGACTTGAACTGGGTGGGGCAACAAGCCATGTCGCCTATACCCCAATGCCACCCCGGGGTCGATAGCAATTTTGCGATCTTTAGTTTCGACCAGGCAGCATAAGCCACGAACCCCCAACGATTCAGCCCCAATTATCTCTATCCGCACTCTTTATATTCCCCCCCTGTCTTTGCGGTGAGCCAAAACCCTGAAGAGCCCTTCGCTTCCTGTCATTCTGAGCGAAGCGAAGAATCTCATCTTGCTCAGGGTAAACTCCGCGAAGGGGAAGCGAAGCAATCTCGTAGTTATTTCCTTTCGTTTTGCTCTTGAGATTGCTTCGGCATTCCTTGCCCCGCAATGACATAAAAATATGGTAACTTCAGGATGGCAAGGTGTTTATATTTATAAGCATTTATGGGTTAACTACAGCTCATTTGACTTGCCATTAGATTTAAGGTTTTCTTAAAATCTCGTGCTTGCCAACTTTTCTCAAGATATAGGTATCTCCCTCCATCTGGAAGGTGAAGCGATAGTTTCTTGAAATTCTTCCTTCCCAAATTCCTTCGAAACCCTGCATCTTCTTGATTTGTAGGGAGGGATGGCGGAGCTCTATCAGGAGAAATTGCAATTTTTCGTCTGTTCTTTTCCGAATAGGAGGAGTTAACTTCTCATACTGCCTAGTAAAATCTGGGGTAGGTCGGAGCTTCACTTTTGGCTTTTAAGGGAAGCCTTGAATTCCTCGATGGTATTAAAAGGGCCTTGGAGCTTACCCTCTCTAATTTCCCTTTCGGCTTCTCTTTCTCCCTCCTGCCACTCCTCAGTCCACCACCAAGCTTGCTCTGAGTTAATTAGACCTACCTTAATTGATACCGCTATTTCCTCTTGGTTTAGTCCCTCAGAGCGAATGAGGTCTTTCCTGATGAGATTAATCTTTTCTTTAGCCTCTAAAAGGGTTTCCTGTTCTTCTTCGCTTAAGGGAATAGCCTCATCCTTCGCAGCTAACCTTTTAGGAATCATCACAATTTTGCCATCTTCAGCTACTGCCTCCATGAAATCACCAGTCTCCAAATGGAGTTGGTCAAAGAGTCTTCTGGGAATGGTAATCTGACGCTTGGGTCTGATTCTCACTATCGGCATTGTTTTCCTCCTAATCACGGATCAGGTTATTTAATTTTGATTCCTCATTCAAATTTTTGTAGTTGCCTGATTCATCAGGCAGAAGCACACAATAAATTGGGCAACTACATTTTTAGATGCCTCATAAATACATGTATTAGTATGATTTTCTTACATTACGATAAACATCAAAAACTGTCAAGGCGATGGCGGTTATTCCACCCCGATTATCTCTATTCGCACTCTAAGGTCAACATTACACTAATTACCCCTGATTGTGATAACTTTAGAAGAGCAATGAGGACAGAAAAAAAAGAGAGCTATTGGATAAGAATTAAGAGAGTTGAAGCTGATTTGCTTAAGTTTGGCATTAGCGCTGGCTCGGCTAGAAAGCTTATTTATTGTTATCCCATTGGTGTCTTGGAAAGGCTTATCAAAGCCACTGAGAAGCGCCAACCTAGAGAGCCAGCTACCTACTTTCTAAATGGTCTCAAGAAATCTAGAATGAAACATATTCCTGAATATAGTCCAATCGAAGATGAAGATAGATAAATTGAGATGATAGTAGTAAAGTGTTCTAAGTGTAGAGCTAAAGTCTTTAAATACTTGAAAATTGGGAAAGGGCGAATATTACACTGCTGGAAAGAGCGAATAATCGAGGATTATAGTATTCGAGATGGGAATGAGATTAAATGTCAGTGTGGCAATTTAATTGGGATTGATGATGGAAAGTGGATAAGAATGAAACAACGCTCTTTCACTTATTCAGGAACAAGAACGAATCAGTCCAGATAGTTCAGACTAGCATTCTTTACGACAAAAGCAAGAGGATGCGCTATGGGCTTCCTTCGAGGATGTCTAAACATGCCAGGAAAATCTACGACATTTTAGAAGTCACGAGGCGCTGCACACCTTATATAATAGGGAAGCAGAGGGAAAGGATTCCATCAGTCCTCGAAGAGAAAATGTAGCGCCATGATTTTGGGAAGCCGTATCTAATTTCCATGAAAATGTAGGAAGCCGGGAGCTCCTTGTTCTTGGCAAGCCATCTTGATTCGCTACCATTTACGTTCTAGAAGTCTCTGCCTCAGCGTTCAATCCCTTCCCGGGCTTCAACACCCTCCTGATAGTAATGCTTAAGCTCCACCATCTCCGTTGCCAGGCCTGCTGCAGCAATAACCTCAGGTGGTGCATATCGCCCAGTAAAGACCACCTCCACGCTATCTGGCTTACACGCTATTATCTCCAGCATGTCCTTCAGCGAGACAGGGTGAAAATAATGGGCAGTGGTGATTTTATCCAAGACGATAAGGTAATACTCATCAGAGAATATCGCCTCTTGAGCCCTGGCCAGCCCCTCCTGCACTATTTGGACATCCTCTTTTCCTGGGTTTTGGAACTGTGGTTTTGCCCTTGGAATTTCCCGTGTAAACTTGAATGTACCCTTTCCCTAGAGGGGGTGACTCTGTTGTCCTCATTATGATTATCTCCTTTTTACAGTCAGTTTGTATTTGGAAATATCCAGGAACCAATATCGTTCTCTAGACACCGGTTTGCTATCAAGAATTTCTATCCGTTTTCTAAATATCGGGCCATCAATAACTAATGTATGGTACTCTCCCAGCTCACCACAGGGATGGATTTTTGAGCCAGTGCTATGATGCAATTCATCCATAAAATTATCGTCTATCTGTCGCCCTATCCATTTCTCATCAAGTGCCTCTGCCTTGACACAGACCACCAATGCCTCGAATCCTGCCTTAATGAAGTCCTGCAATATTTGCTCCGGTTTGCTTTCCCACAAAGGCAATATAAGGTCAATTCCCAGTTCGGCACACATTTTCTCATCCCACTCCTTACCCTCTAGAAGATCAATATCCCCGGTTACAATAGCCTCTACCCCCTTCGGCTTCAATTCATTTATCGCTTCCTTGAATCCCTTTTCATAGGTATCCCAGGTAACCCTCTTTTGGATTAGGGGAACCCCGATAGCCGCCGCCTGGCTAGCTATCAACTCAGGGGCAACCTCGTGAGACATAGACTTTTTGCCATCAGCACTGATCAAATTCAGCAAATGTGAAACTTGTACTCCGTTTGAGATTGCCTTATAGTAAGCTAGGCAACTATCTTTGCCTCCACTCCATGAACTTATTGCTTGCATGTTCTCGCTCCTTTCACCATGAAACTTCATTAATAATCCTTATAAGTGAGACCTATATGCTTGCTCTCCTTAGCACAACCACGCATCCCAAAAAGAAGGCCAGCCCAAAGCCCACAATAGCCAGCAGAGACAGCCATGGGAAAGGCTGGCTTAGAGATGCTGCTCGGAGGCACAAGCTACAATGCGTTAGGGGAAGAATATACAGGGCAAGCTTAAGTCCTCCGGGTAATTCGCTTAAGGGAAAGAAGGTGCCACAGAGAAAGGTCATTGGCAATAACACCAGGCTGCTGAAGATAGCCATGTCTTCATGTGACTTCGCCAAGAGCGCAGCAAAGACTCCCAAGAAGGCGAAGATGAAACAGGTGAACACCAGGGTTATAACAAAGAGAGGGCTAAGATGTAGTGTGGACGACATCAGGGAGGCTATTATCAGGAAAGCTATTGCACTAATGAGTCCCCGTATCACACCGACCGAAGCCTTGCCCAGAATTAGCGAAAGGTGACTAACAGGAGATATCAAGCATTCATCAAAACTCTTGCAAAAAAGGCGATCTACATTGAGCTTCACTCCGGCACCGTTAAAACTAGCGGTCATCGCGGTGAGGGCAACTATCCCAGGTATCACGAACTCAAGGTAACTTGTGCCCACGATATTGATTCCCCGTCCCAACCCCCAGCCAAAAGCTACTAAGCAAAGTAAGGGACTGACTATAGTGGTGATAAGAAATCGCCACCACTGGCGCCTTAAAATCCTTAACTCTGGCCAAAGAATGGCGTAGAAATCCATCTTATTCATCACCTACCTTTTGTCCAGTCAGCTCCACAAAGACATCCTCCAGATTCGACTCTCGTATAATGATAGTCTTAACATCGGGAGGTAGCCTCTGAACATAATCCTTTGCTGCTGCTCTATCTGGGGAATAGTGATAGTGGGTCTCCTTATTGTTAGAGAGTGTTTCTACCGCGACTAGCCCCAGGCGCAGGCGAAGTTCCAGAGGTCTGCCTAGTGCAATTAGTTGTCCCTGGTGAATTATTCCTACTCGCTGACAGAGAGCTTCAGCCTCTTCAATGTAATGGGTAGTGAGAAAAATGGTGGCTCCATCTGAGTTCATGTTGCGTATCATATCCCAGACATGGCGTCGACTCTGGGCATCTATTCCTGCCGTGGGCTCATCGAGGAAAAGTATTCTGGGGCGATGTAAGAGAGCACGAGCAATCATCACCCGCCTTTTCATCCCTTCCGAGAGCTTATTAACCAATTGGTCAGCCTGCTTAGTTAGTTCTACATAGTCAAGCAACTCGGCGATGCGCCTCTGTCGCTCATCCGACTTCAAGTGATGTAAGCGCGCGTGCAATTCCAAAATCTCCCACACGGTCAACTCCCAATCCAGGCTCAGGTGCTGCTGTACTACCCCAAACTCGTTTCTCACCCGCATTGGCTTCTTCACCACATCAAAGCCATTTATACTGGCATGTCCTGAAGTCGGCTTAGTCAAAGTGGTCAGGATGCGAATAGCCGTGGTCTTACCAGCACCGTTGGGCCCCAGAAATCCGAACATCTCTCCCTGATGCACTTCCAGGTTCAGGTTATTAACTGCCTTGATTTCACCATATGTCTTGGTTAGCCTTTCCGTTACAATCATCCTGATTATCTTACCATAGCCAAATCACCGAAGTGGGAATCTGCTCCAGCTAAGTTGCCCGTGGTGCTTTCCTGAAGTCCTCCTGCCGCTATCAGCGTTCGATCCCATCCCGTGCTTGAACCCCTTTCTGAAAATAATGTTTGACCTCCACCATCTCTGTCACCAGGTCTGCTGCGGCAATAAGTTCTGGCGGCGCATACCGTCCAGTAAAGACCACCTCTACGCCGTTTGGCTTGGAATGTATTATCTCTAGCATTTCCTCCAGTGAGATCAAGTGAAAATAATGACTGGTAACAATCTCATCAAAGATAATGATGTCATATTTGCCGGAAAACATAGCCTCTTTTGCCTTCGCTAAACCTTCTTGTGCCATCTGAACATCTTCTTCTCGGGGAGGATTCTGGACATGAATTAAAGTATCTTTTCCGTATTGCTCAATAGTGATATATGGCTGCACCATTTTCGTTGCCTCCAGTTCACCATAACGCTGACCCTTCATGAATTGCCCAATGTATGTCTTTAGTCCTCGCCCTGTAGCTCGGAAGGCCAAACCCAAAGCAGCTGTAGTCTTACCTTTGGAGTTTCCGGTGTAGACTTGAACATAGCCCTTCCCCAACTCGCGCGATTCTTTTTGTATCATAACAACCCCCCTTTCGTTGAGTTTGCTTGCTAAATTCTGAGCAAATTGATTGCCTTCACTCGACCAAGCTAGCGCATAAATGTGCCTACTTGCTCACTTTGCCTCCTGTAATTCATAGCTCCAGAAAAATCGCTTCTTGAATCTCTCTAATATTGCTATTGTCTTTGTGCCGAAGAGCCTCAAGAAAATAACATTTGCCAGCGAATGGGAGGCATCCCACCAGACAGCGTTGAGCAAAGTGAGCAGGTATGTCTTCATCGTAAGAGGATAGATAAAAGCTGCCCAGAACCAGATATTTATTATCAATCCATAAAGCATGCCCCATATAGCTCCGAATACTACCAGCAGCATAATCCTGGATCGGTCGGAATGTACAGGGATTCGCTTAAGATAGCCCGCCGAAACTCCTACCAGCCCCCAGGTGAAGATTTGGTATACTGTCCACGGGCCATGTCCCAGAAAGAGATTGGATATGAAAGTAGTTAAAGCAGCCACCATAAATCCGGCAACAGGCCCGAAGACATAGCCAGAGCAAATGATAAAGAAAGTGCATGGCTGAAAGTTCATTAAGGCAGCAAAAGGAAGCCTCGAGACTGCCGAGATGGTTCCCAGCATGGAAACGAGAACTATTTGCTTGGCCCCGGTAGCAGCAGTCTCAAATTCAAAAAGGAAGGCAAGAATGGTCAGAGCAAAAAAGATGAGGACTATCAACCCCCAGTTCAGGATGCCCATATTGGGGTCAAGGAATCCCCCGCGAAATCGGAGCGGCGCTATATAGCAATAGACTCCGAGAAATAATATTAGCGCCAGAAAGATATAGCTTTTCCTCATGGTAGTAAGTCTAGTGCTTCATCGACTGTTAACACATCTCCAGGAACACCATATTTTTCAAAAGCTTGAATGAGGCGGTTTATCTGAGGTGAAAACAGGAGAGCTTTAGAGAGGACCTCCTGTTTGTCGCCGTCCACTATAATTCTCCCCTCACTCATTAGTATCACCCTATCGGCATGTTCAGCCACTGTCTCCACATCATGGGTTACCACGACCACGGCATTGCCCATAGCTCTATATTCGTTCAAGAAGGTCATCAACTGGCTCTTCAATCTATAATCCATTCCTCTGGTAGGTTCATCTAAAATTAGAATCTTCGGCTGAGTGACAATAACTGAGGCTAAAGCCACCCGTTGCTTCTCTCCTCCGCTCAAATAGCGAGGGTAGTGGCTCCGGTATTTGCTAAGCTTGAACCTTTCCAGCATTTCTTCAACCCTTGATGTTATCTCTACCCCATCAAGCCCCAAATTCTTCAGGGTAAAGGCGATTTCTTCCTCAACTGTATCAGCAAAGAGGTGGTCATTGGGGTCCTGGAAAACAAAACCAACTTTCTTGGACAGTTCAGCAATGGTAACCTTTCGGGTATCAACTCCATCTATATTCACAGACCCCTTCGCTGGCTTTAAAAGCCCGTTAAAATGCTTAACCAGAGTCGTTTTGCCCGAGGCATTACGGCCCATAATAGCAACGAACTCACCCTCATGTACCTCCAGACTTACATCCTTTAGTGCGGTGACCTCCCTGGAGTAAGCGTACCAGAGCTTTTCTACTTCGACTATTATTGGTTTGCTATCACCTTTTTTATCGTGCCGGGGTACTTGCACTGAAGCCCCTTGGAAAACTGCATCAAGCGCAATTCTACCTTCTTTAACTGTCAGCGGAGTCTCATCTATGCTGATGCCCTTGCGCCTTATTCCTTGAGTTAGCTTGATTATGGGAGGTATGCCTATGCCAATTTCTGCCGACTTTCCATCACTTAGGATATGTCTTGGGTCTCCATCAGCAACGATTTCTCCCTGGGATATTATTATCAGCCTGTCGACATACTGAGTTACTCTATCCAATCGGTGCTCAACCAGTATTACTGCTAGCCCCAACTCATCGTTCAAGCGTTCCACTATCGAAATCACCTCCTCAGCACCTTTGGGGTCTAGCTCAGAGGTTGGCTCATCCAGCACTAGAATGCCAGGATGCAGCGCCAGAACAGAGGCTATGGCGACCTTCTGCTTCTCCCCACCAGACAATTCATGCACTTGCCTGTGGCGTAGAGCAGAAATGCCCAGCGTATCCAGAGACTCTTCCAGCCTCTTGGCAATGAGGCTTTTGGGGAAAGCCAGATTCTCCATGCCAAATGCGATTTCCCTTTCTACATCTATGGCAACGAGCTGGTTCTCCGGGTCTTGAAATACCATTCCCACCTTGGTAGCTAACTCCTTAGTAGAATGTCTTATTGCATCAATACCTTGAACCTCCACCTTGCCTGCTACTCTCCCCCCGTAGAAATGAGGTATCAGTCCATTGAGACAACGGCACAGGCTTGATTTTCCTCCACCTGATGGTCCAGTTACCAGCACGAACTCCCCGTCCCGAACTTGAAGGTTTATATTCTTCAGCGCTGGCTTTTCAGCATCGCCGTAGTAGAAAGTAAAATCCTCAATCTTAATCAAGGTCAATCCTCCTCTTTAAGAAAGCCATAGGCACCAATGTCACCATAAGAAGCAATAGCATAGCCAGCCAGAAGCTCTCCATGCCACCAAGGTTTATTGCCTCCAGCGAGGGGTAATATTGATAGCTCCCATATCCAGAAGTACGTATGGCAATAGCGAGGACGAGAGGTAAAACTACGAAGGCTAAAGTGATGATGTCAAATTGGCTGAACCTTATTTCTTTGTAAAATGTTCTGGCATTCCCTTGCCCAAAAGCCCTTGATTCCATCGCCTCGGCAACCTGAACGGTGCGGTCTAAGCAGTTGGATAAAAGGGGGATCAAAATCGCAGCGCGCTTTTTAGCTTTCTGCAGCGCTCTCCCTTTATCCATTTCCACGCCTCGCGTTCTGTGCACATCAGTTAGACGCTCAATATCGGCGATTAGGGTGGGAACAAATCGGGTGGAGAGCGAAGTTGCCAGCACCGATTTGTAAGGCAGCTTCATTCTTATCATCGCCAGCATTATATCATCGGGGTGGACAGTAAAATTGAGCATGGCGAAGGCAGATATGATAGTCAGCAACCGCAGCGCCATCATAGACCCAAAGAATATAGCCTCCAAGGTTACATTGAGTGGACCTAGTGCCGGAATTTCAAAGGGAGCTTCAAGCAAAACATGAGCGCCCTGGCTAACCACCAATGTATTTATAAAAACTATGAAGATTCCAAGGTAGAGTACTAATTTTATGGAAGAAGCCCATTCCTTCCATATCTTTGCTATTGCTACCAGAGGCAGCGTCGAAAGAAAAAGGAGGAAAATATACAGGGGATTGTCAAAAATCAAGGCAAGAACCAAAATATTGGCAACCCATAGCAACTTACAAACGGGATTGAGTCGGTGAACCGGAGTGCCCTTGTCCTCGAACCTGAAACTTATCATAGAGGTATCCTGATTATCCCTCCATCCGCTATCACCACTGCAGAAGCATATTGAATCTGGGAATATTGGTTGACTAGAGCATCTGCGGCATTCTTTACTCCGGCCTCGTCTGTGCCAGACACCATCCAGACAACGGCCTCACAACTCCAGCTCCCTTTCGGATTCCAGATATTCTGAGTTGCTTGAATCACGCCACTCCCAGCTCCATATTCTGCCACAGCCTTACCCTTAGAGTTGAACGCCTGCAATTTACCATCCTTAAAGTGAGCAAATAAGCCAATCCGGTCATAGACCTCGTTGAGTTCTGCGATAAGCTCAAAATCCATGGTACACATAAGAATCAGGTTAGAATGCTCTTTCTCCTCATCTGATAGCTCGGCTGCATTAGTAACAGAAATCTCCTTCACTCCAAGTTCCTCGAGCTTGCTCTTAAGCCTTCCCGCTTCTCCTTCGAGGTTTCCGGAATAGACTACCACGGTAGGGGAGGCTTTCCCCCTATAACCATGTAAGAATGGCTCAGGCAAATCACCTATGATGGCATTGCAGCCATGCATGATATAACTATAATCGTGGTAGTCCCAATGCTGCATATCACCAGACTGAAGTTTATAGCCTGAAGCGAATACATTGGCCATGATGCCATTGATGTAATAGAACCAATACTCTGTACTGGAACCGTAGAGGCCATCTATGCCCGCAACATAGGTTCCTGCCTTCCTGAGTTCAGCCACCTGCCCCAGTGCTTTCTCAGCAGTAGTTCCTGCCATCACTGTGGCTGTTCTATCAAATATGAGCTCAGCGCCGAAGTCTCTGGTGGCTACCACTCTGACAGATATCTGCTCTGATGTTGGGGGAGGAGTGGTAGCACAGCCAGCCAACATGCCAGTAAGGACGAAAAGTACAATAGCAACGGTTAGTATCTTCTTCATTTTTACCATTCTCCCTTTTTCTTTTCTGACAGCTTATGTTCTGCCACGACGCCGTCCCAGGATGAAAATTATGATAGCTGTAATTGCTAAAATACCGGCCACAATGCTTCCAATGAACGCCCAGAATGCCCAATCAAGCGACCCCGTATCTTCAGGAGGAACCGTCTCCTCAACGGTAAATTCAGCAGTTTGTCCATCTACTTCAACCTCATAACTCCCGGCGTTTTCCCTGCTGACAGTAAAGGTTACTAACCGTTCTTCACCGGGAGTAAGTATCAGTTCCTCTACCGTCTCGACACCACCGCCTATTTTCAGAGACAGGCTATAGCTTCCCTCAGTCTCACCGGTGTTAGCCACAAGTACTGTAACAGTGACATCTTCCCCCGGTCTTACTACTTCAGGAGTGACATCCAGGCTCTTAACTGTGAATGCTGCCGACGATGAGCTTGTCGTCCCACCCAGAATAGTGAATTGGGTGAAGTGTCTTACTCTAGCAGTAACAGTATTTTCAGCAATATCCGCCACGCTGTTTTCCAGGATAGCCCATTCGTTCTTGCTGGTATCAAAATAGGCTATCTTAAAATCCTCCTCTGTCACACCTTTCCAATCCGGTGATGTTACCTTGACGATGTCCGCGACATTGACGCTTCCATCGCAGTTCACATCCCATGCCATGCTATCAGCCACAGGGACTTCATCATAATGTAAAGTCAAGGTAATCGGAGGCTCGAAAGTGGCTTTCTCAGGACCAATGTCATAGGTCAGCCCGATGGGACAGACATCTGGTGATACCGAAGGTGATTCGGTAACAGCTTCAATAGTTATTTGCTCCGGCGGTGTGCCCGATACAGTGAGAGCAATAGTTCTTTCGGGCAGCTTCAAATCCACTTTTTTGTCCGCTGAGGCAAGCTCTACTAGCTCCAGAACCCTGCCGCTAGCGTCAATTTTCCCTGTCAGTTCAATCACTCCCGGAGGCAGTCCTGCCTCCACTCGGAATGACCAGGCTCGGCGCGCCTGATTTCCTTCTATGTCTCTTACCCTTACCTCGATGCGGTGCTCGCTATTGGCCAGGGGTATTGCCGGAGTATAACTTGCTCGCGTCCCGGTGATTATAGCCTCTACCAATGTGCTATCTATCTTGACACTGACTGACGCCGTATCAATACCTGAGCCAGTGTCAGAATAAGCAGCGCTGATTGTTGGTGTTCCTGTATCCACCGTTGCTCCTGAAGGTGGGCTCAGGTTGCTGATGGTGGGAGGTGTAGTATCCGAAGCGGTTTCGGTATCCACAATAAAGCTCCATGCTTTGTAAGCCTTGTTCCCAGCCTGGTCATAAACGGTGAGTTGAGCACTCCTGGTGCCATCTGACAGAGCAGTGGTCGGAATATAGCTTATTCCTGTCTCGGTGACCGTGGTTTCTGAAGTTACATCAGCGCCATCTACCCTTAATGTCACTGAAGAACTGTCAATACCTGACAGAGCATCAGAATAAGCAGCGCTTATCGTTGGCTTTCCTGTATCCACGGTTGCCCCTGAAGATGGCTCTAAATCGCTTATCTTTGGGGATGAATTATCCTTGACTATCTTCGTCGGCCAGTATTTCCCGACCAGGGGCGGCAGGATGTAAGATGTCATCCACTCAGGATTGTTATCAACGCCTTCTATCCAGTTGAAGCCACCGTCAGCTCGCTGGAGGCTCAGGGCGTGCTCTACCGGGTTGTTCCCGTTCTTTGTCCAATGTTCACCTGTAGGGTCTTGCCCGCAGGCACGAATGGCAGCAATAGCACGAGCATCTGAGGCTACATCCGACTTGTCAGACATTCCAGCACAGGGAAACCCTCCATCATCAAGCTGCTCAGATTTAATAAAGTCCAGCCCATCTTGAATTGCCCGTGAGGATGGGCTTTGCCCGGCAGCAATCAGAGCCATGATAGCGTTAGCTGTATCGCATACATCACCAGCTCCTGCCGTAGTGCAGCCCCAGCCGCCGGCATCACTCTGGTTGGCTAAAATATAATTCTTACTCGCTTGGATGATTTCTGAACTGCGGCTTTCCCCCGCTCCAATTAAAGCAATGATACCCCAGAAATCATCGTTGATGAGCCCGGGCTTGCCAATCTGCTCTCCGTCAAACATGGCTTTTAGCCCACCTACAAAGTTCACCCCCCCGAAATCCCACGGGTTTTCCCCGGCGGCAACAATGGCAGAAAGGTAATACTCGTAAGGTAGAGCCTCTTTCGTTTCCGGCGGCTGCGCCTCAAATGTAGCCTTGCTGCGAATGTAATCAACCACGGAGTTTCCACCCTTGCTATAGCTGTGGGTGTCTCTCCCACCGGCGTCAATAGCTACTATGGCATAGCAGCACATCTCTACATTCGATCCAATACTGCCATCAACATTCTGGCAGTCCTCTAAGTAATCTAATGCAGCCATTATTCGAGCATCGTTTGTGCTCAGTGGGTAGCTTGCTGCCAGGACTGGCATCGCCGCTGGCATCAGCAGGGCACAGAGCACCAGGATAACGAGCGGAATCCCCAGTATGCCTTTTAGCTTAGTTAGTTTTTCCAATTTCTATTCCCCCTTTTCTTAAGAGAAGGCATAAAGCTCATCAGGCACTTTTATAAGAGGCACAAAGTTTGCTTAGAGCCAGCCCCTTTGTGCCTCTGTGCCTCTGTATCTTTGCCCATTCTTATTTAGACCTGACCTTGTTAATAAGGCTGCTGAGCATACGCTCAATCTCCCTGCTCGATTCGTATATTGCTTGAAAAGCTGCATCAGGGATAAAGGCTAAGTTTTGAGCAATCGTAAGCTGGGTTTGCAATTCATAAAGTGCCCCCATAGATATTTGTAGAAAACGGACATAATCATTGGTAGATTTACGACCATATCCCTCAGCAATATTGCTTGGCACCGATACAGCGCTTCGCCTGATTTGAGAACTAAGACCATAAAGTTCGTCCTTTGGAAATTGCGCTGCCACCCTGTAAACCCCTGTCACCAGATCCATGGCTTTCTGCCAGACTACCAAGTCTCTATATGTTTTCATCTCTCTGTACTTTTGCTACTTTGTGCCTTTGTGCCTTTGTGCCTTTGTGCCTCTGTGCCTCTGTATCTTTGCTCCTTTGTGCCTCCCTATTCACCCCAGTGAATGCCGATTATCACTATGTCCTGGGTATCAATGGTCCCGTCATTGTTAACATCCTCCCGAATCCAGCCCTGCGTTCCTTCCTCACCCCAGTGCATACCCACCAGGACAATATCCTGAGTGTCAATCTCACCATCACAGTTCACATCCCAGTCAGGGCAGGTTGTGGAGCCGAATGCCCAAACCTTCCCCTCCGCAAGGGTAAACACGCTGCCATCAGCAACCGCCGGGGAGGAACCTCCGTGGTCGTAGTGCCATATCTCGCTACCGGTGGCGGCATCCAGAGCATAAATGCCCTGGTAGTCAAAATTCTCGCCACCGGGTTTGCCTACGAACACCTTGCCATCGGCTACTGCCACCGAGAGCGTCCAGTTGCCCACACCAAGGCTTGTCTCTGTCCATATCGGAGAACCATCCGAGGCATCAAAACAGTAGGTATCGCCACCACCACTCCAGCCGCCGCAGACATAGACCCTGCCATCGGCATAAGCCGGGGTAGTATCAGTAGCCAGAATGGCAACAGGCCCCCAGACGAGACTGCCATTGGAAGCATCCAGTGCAACTAATTCCCCGAAACCGCCGAAGTTATAGGTAGTGATAAATACCTTGCCATCGGCAATACAGGCAGAGCCGCAGGTGTCCCAACCATAAGTTCCATCGGCCAGGCCATCGGAATGCCATATCTCTTCACCTGTATCTATGTCCACGCAGTAGACATGCCCGCCGACATATTCCCAACTGGTGAGATAAACCTTGCCGGCGGCATAGGCAGGGGTGCCCTGGGCATAACCAGGCACATCGAAGAACCACTCCTGGTCACCTGTAGTCTCATTCACACAGTAATAGCAGCCAGGTTTATCCCAGACGCCGGCAACGACCTTGCCGTCAGCAACCATAGGACCGCCGTCAACCGCACCTAAAGGAAATGTCCACAATGAAGGACCGCCGTCCTCGCTGAAGCAGTATAGCTGTGCTCCTGAGATGAACACCCTGCCGTCGTGATATGCCGGGGATGCCCACGACCCCAAACAAGCGCCGCCCACGATGGGCTCGCTCCACAGGGTCGTGCCATTGGACTGGCTCAGGCAGGTAAGCGCGTCCCCGCAGTTCACGAAAACCTTGCCGTTGGCAACAACTGGAGATGAGCTAATTGCTGCGCCGATATTATCGCTCTCCCAGGCTAACTCATTTGTATCCGGTGCACCCGATAAGGAGCATCCGATGTGTGCCACATCCCCATGAAACTGCTCCCAGTCAGCCATTATCCCAAAATTAGCGGTAACCTCTTCATCCGAGTTTATGAGTATAGTCTCAGGATTCTGCCCGCCGCTCACGGCGCCGCTCCAGCCACTAAAGGCATAACCGCCATTTTGGTAGGCGGTTAAAGTTACCGTAGTACCGGGCTCATACTGGTTATTCGGAGTTCCGGGGTCCTGGTCGGGGGGATCGAGTATGGCTATGCCACCGCCCGCCGGGGCGATATTCACGGTGAGCGTATAGTAAACCGTAGGTTCTTCTACACCTGTGCCGGTGAGAGGAACTTCAACCATACCTTCATCGGGGTCGTTCGATGGTATGGATAAAACAGCTGATTTGCCGCCGAGCGCTGTCGGGCTGAACACCACCTCAAGGGTGGCTGAGCTATCCGGGACTATGGTCTGCCCTGAGCAGCTATCATTCTGAATCGAGAACTGGTCGGTATCCGCACCGGTTATGGCTATGGTGCCGATAACTAAATCACCCATGCCGTCATTGGCGACGGTTACCGTGACAGGCAAGCTCGATGAGCCGACCTCCACATCGGGGAATTCAATAGATGTTGGGGTAACCGTGATGTTGGGGGGAGGCGGAGCGTAGCGGAGGATGAGGCTTGTTTCCATCGCAAAGTCTCCTACGGCGAAGACATCATCAGGGGCACTTCCCCAGATGCCGGAAAGGTCCCACATTAGATTGTCGCCCCCCATAAGGCTCCAGACGCTGCCATCATAGTGCATGATGGTGCCATAGTTTTGCCCCGGAGCGAAGACATCATCATGGGCGCTCCCCCAGACATCCCGAATGTGCTGTGTTGTGCCGCTGTCCATGGGAGTCCAGGTGCTACCATCGTAGTGCAGAATGGTGCCTGAGCATCCTACGGCGAAGACATCACCATGAGCGCTCCCCCAGACATCATTAAGGTTATATGTTGTGCCGCTGTCCATGGTGCTCCAGGCACTGCCATCGTAGTGCAGAATGGTGCCATTATATCCCGGGGCGAAGACATCGTCAGAGGCACTTCCCCAGACACCGGAAAGGGACTGCGTTGTGCCACTGTCCATGGTGCTCCAGGCGCTGCCATCGTAATGGAGGATGGTGCCCCAGCCTCCCACAGCGAAGACATCATTGGGGGCGCTTCCACAGACACCACAAATCCACTCCGTTGTGCCGCTGTCCATGGGAGCCCATGTATTGCCATCGTAATGGAGAATGGTGCCGCAGCTTCCCACAGCGAAGACATCATTGGGAGTGCTCCCCCAGATGTCCTTAAGGTCCCGTGTTGTGCTGCTGTCCATCTCAGCCCAGGCACTACTGCCATCGTAGTGCAGAATGGTTCCCCTTTCTCCTACGGCGAAGACATCATCGTGGGTACTCCCCCAGACACCTCGGAGCGCTTCATCTGTTGTGCCGCTGTCCATGGGAACCCAGACACAATCGTCTGCCTGGACCGGGCTTGCCATCGGCACCAACAGAGCAAACAGCATCAGAACGGTAAGCAAAACCCCCAGAATTCCTTTTCCTTTAAGTTTTTTCATTCAGTTCCTCCTTTTTTAAGATAAGGCACAAAGTTTGCTTAGAGCCAACTCCTCTGTGCCTCTGTGCCTCTGTATCTTTGCCCCTCTGTACCTCTCTACTCCCCCCAGTGAATGCCGATTATCACTATGTCCTGGGTATCAATGTTTCCGTCACTGTTAACATCCTCTCGAATCCAGCCCGGTGTTCCAGACTCATCCCAGCGCATACCCACCAGGACAATATCCTGGGTGTCAATATCACCATCCTCATTCACATCCCAATCAGGGCAGGGTCCGAGGGCGTAGAGATAACCAGCGTCGTTACCAAAATAGACCTTGCCTCCAGCAATTGCCATTCCTTGAAGAATATATTCCGGGTGGTCGGGCACATACTCCCACATCATATTCCCACTTCTATTAAAGCAGTACGCCGCTCCATCGGCAGCATCCGTCGTGATATAAATATACGGCTCGCCATTCTGAATTGACAGCGCTGGAGAAGCCTCGGAGCCATACCCGTCGAAGAGATGACTCCAGAGCTGGCTGCCGTTTGACTCATCAAAGCAGTACAGGCCGCCTGCCTTGCAGAAGCTGCCGCTGCAGACATAGACCTTCCCATCGTAAACCACTGGCGTGGAGGCACTATAATCGTCAATAGAAGCAAACCAACCATCTGAGGGTTTGAATTCTCCTGTGGAGGCATCGAACCCGATAGCAAACAGATAGCCATTCTTTGAGCTAAGATAGATGCGGCTGTTTGCTTCGTTGGTAGTGATAGCAGAGCGAACCCACCCCGCACTGATGCCATACTGGGTAGATAGGTTTAGCTCATTCACAAGGATGCCACTATTCTTATCTACGCTGGTTATCACCGAGGCAGTGTCGCCGAAGAGGAGGAAATCGCCGATTACCGCTGCCCCTGACCACCAGCTATAGCTCTTACCCCCAACATCATAGATCCACACTATATTGGGGTCGGTACCATCGCCGGCAGCGTCAAGGCAATAATACTTTCCTTCCCAGCTACCGATATAGACCTTGCCGCCAGCATAGACTATCTGGGTGGAGAGTTCTTCATCCTGTCCTGTCCCCTCGGTCAGTCTGCCACTCCACAAAATGCTCCCATTAGATTCATTAAGGGCATAAATGTACCCGGTGTCGGTGGCAAAGAAGACCTTGCCCTCTCCATAGGCTGGTGTAGCCAGGCTAAACCTGGGACCGGTGACTAGCGGTGTGCTCCACAGCATGTCTCCATTTTCAGCATCAAACGCCCATGCATATTCATCAACATCGATGACAAAGACTTTCCCGTTAGCTACAATAGGCGTGACATCTATGCCGTGGGTGCTGGCATAATGGGTAAAAACGCTCCAGGCAACCCCAGGGGAAGTTACCGGCGCTGCCTCCGTGGTTTTGCCGCTGTTTATCTCATCTTTCTGAAACTGTGGCCAACCCTGTATCTCAGCAGGATTCTCAAGAGAGTAAATGTAACCGCTGCAGGTTCCCAGAAAGACAGCCCCGCCCGAGATGGCAGCCCCTTGAAGAATATAGGCATCATCCGGCGGGTTCCATTTCCAGGCTAGAGTTCCATCATCTTTCAGACAATATAGAAATCCATCATCCATGGAAGTAGGGAAGTAAATATATGCCCCCTCTTCATGGATAGACAAAGCGGGGGAGGACTTCACACCACCTTCCACCGGGTAAGTCCATATGATTTCACCGCTGGCGTCATCAAGACAAATAAGGTTACCGGGGCATCCGTGCTCCCCCTGCCCTACATAGACCTTCCCCTCATATATCACCGGAGTCGAGGTGCTGAACCCTATGGGAACACTCCATCCCTGATCAAAGAATTCTCCTGTAACTGGATTAAAGCCGACTTTCCATATATATCCTGTATCCAGGGATGATTCAGATGTGGTATATACATATCCATTATGATAGGCTACCGAGGCTCGAATTCTGCCCGCGTCCGGCCTGGGAAATGATATCTCTGAACCGGTTAGAGCAAGCTCGTCAACCAATTCCCCCGTATTCTTGTTGACACAGGTAAGGACACTCTCGCTGTTACCAAAGACCAGATAATTTTCCACCACAGAGACACCACACCAGAGGTAGCCGGCAGTGGACGCAGAGTATTCCCAGAGAATGTTGCCATCGGTATCAAGGCAATAGTAGCTGTTGGTTTCACCACCTGTCCCTCCTCCGCCGATATAGATTTTGTGGTTCTGATAAGTTATGGGACATTGAAAGCCACGCTGGCTGACTTCCTTGCCCCAAAGTTCATTGCCCGTTAAGGCATCAAAAGCAAATAGAAAACCATCGAAAGTGGCTACAAAGAGTTTGCCATCGCCGTAGGCTGGTGTCGAGGTCTGAAGCCCACCATGACCAGTGATACTCTTTTGCCACTTGATTTCACCACTCTTCTTGTCGAACGCCCACAGCCCATCGCCGGCGTGTATATAAACCATATCACCGGCAATGATTGGCACTACCTCTATGCCGATGCCGCCGCTGTGGTAGGTAAATTGGCTCCAGGTCATTACTGGATAATCCGTCGGCGCCCAATCGCTAGTCTTGCCGCTGTTAACCTCATCCTTCTGGAACTGAGGCCAGTCTGTAGTGGTTGGAGGTTCATCTGCCTGGACAATCGCACCCAGGGCAGCCACCATAATAAACAGTGTCACCACCGCCGCAACCAATAACCTGTAGTTAAATGCATGAATCATTGCGTAACTTCTCCTGTTATTGCGAGCCCTTCGACATCTGTCATTCTAGCGTAGCGGAGAATCTCATAATGCTCAGGGCAGCCTCTGTGAAGCAATCTCATCTTACAGATTGCTTCGTCGCACGCTCCTCGCAATGACATAACACGGTTACTTCACAAAATACTATTTATTTCGCGCTAAAAGGTCTACATCCTCTCTATTAATACCTTGCCCTCCTTCGCCGCAAGACGAATACCAGAATTATCACTGCCACTATAGCCACCCCTATCGCCACTAGCAACATCAAGCTTGGCATACCTGATATGTGGATATAGGTTGGCACCTTTATTCCAGTGCCAATCGCCAGTCCCTCGCCCGGAGGCAAGGAAACTACACAAATGTGAGCCTCATGCTCTCCTGAAGCAATTAACGGTGGCTTAATGCTTATCTCTATTGCCTCCTTCCCCTGGGCAGGCAGCACAAATTCCTCGGGTTCTATGGTAAACCAACCTTCATACTTTTCTTCCTCCACATATACCTTATAATTGGATTCCTCATTTCCAGTATTGGTGATGCCTAACATGGCAGTGGCAGAACCTCCACGAGAAACCTCCATATTAAGCTTCTCAGGAGATACTCCCAATCCTATTGCCAGTGCTGGAGCTGTAACCAGGAACAAGGACAATGCAACGAGCAACAATAGAAAGTTACCGACTATCTTTCTCGACATTTTCACTCCCTTCTAAAAGTGCTAATATACGGAGGGGGAGGTAACCCCCTCCGTATATACACAGACTGCGCTGTGACTTTTTACATCTCTTCATTCATGGTGAAGAGCTATGGGGTTACCTCTGCCCAGAAGATCAGCGTACCTTCTACAGTGCCGAGGCCGGCATAGGTCGCTCCAACATGGAGAGCGGCATCGGTCGTTGTGTTGCCACCCTTGGCAATAGTTGCACCGTAGACATCCCACAGGGCAATATCCAGCCACAAGCCATCAACATACAGGCTATCAGCAGTTGCATCGGCGGTAACATCCACCGATTTACCACCCAGGTTGGTGATGGTTATGGTGTGCGGGTCACTGATGTCCCCCGCTACCAGCTCACCGAAGTCAATACTGGTGGGGTCAACGATGATGGAGACTGCTGGCAGTATCGTCGCCGTCAGGATTGTTGAAGAAGGAGTCTCTCCTGTGGTAACGAAGGTCGTGTCGCTCCCATAGCTAGTGCCCTCGCCAACCGCCTTTGCCTTGAAGTGATAGGTGGTGCCAGGGATTAAGCCACTCAGGGCAGCGCTGAATGCTCCGGTAGATGTCATTGTCTCCGAAGTAGTCTCATCGCCGTAAGCGGTAGAGGTTCCCCATTCAAAGGAAACATCAACGCTCGATGCTGTGCCCAGGTTATCGAGAGTACCATTTAGGGTGGCTACTTCATCGCCTACACCAGTGGCAGCATTAGTGGTTACCGTTGGGGCTGTGCCACTAGCGCCTACCACCACCTCGCCGTTATTTATCACCAGGCCTGCTATTTCATTTCCCTGGTCATCGATTACTTCCACGCCAAGCAAGGTGAGGGGAGATGCGCCACTCACTCCTGTCTTAGCTTGCATATGGATTACAGCAAACGAGCCTGTCCCGGTTGGTCCACCTGAGTCACCACCCAGGATGGAACAGCTTAAATCGCCTACCGTTCCCTGTCCCTGGTTATTAAAGTTATTAAAGAAGGTGGAGCCACTATGCGTGGTAGCCCAATCACTGTAGAAAGTTCCCTCATCTACACTCACAAACTCCACCAGGCCAGCATCGAAACTCATATAGCACTGTGCCCCTCGCGAAGCAACATCGGCGCTAACCATGATGGTAACATCAAAAGTATCTCCTGGATTTACCGTCTGAGTGTCTGGTGAGACGCTCATGCCCGAGTCCGGATTTGCCAATGCCGGCGTTACCGACACCAGCAGGGTGCAGACCATCAGGGCGGTGAGCAAAACTCCCAGAATCCCTTTTCCTTTAGTTAGTTTACCCATTTAATTCCTCCTTATTTTGGATTACTTTGATAGAGTAACCTTTAAGGTTACCCCCGCGAGGTCAAAGCCTCGCACCGCATTTCCGGTGTCTTTTTTAATTGAGTTTCTCTTTATTATCACCTCCTTTCAGTATTCCAGAATCAGCCGCGCGACCTGCGGCTTGAAACAAACAATGCTACTCACCCCAGTGCATGCCGATTATCACTATGTCCTGAGTATCAATGTCTCCGTCATTGTTAACATCCTCTCTTATCCAGCCCTGTGCGCCACTCTCGCCCCAGTGCATACCCACCAGGACAATATCCTGGGTGTCAATATCGCCATCCTCATTCACATCCCAATTGGGGTAAGCGCCGGCGCAGGTAAACTCAGGCGTCGGCCACTGATACATGCTGCTCCTGGTATCTATCTCAGCATAGGGGTAATATGTCCCTTCGTCGTTCCAGGTTACGGTCAAATCGCCGCCGCTGTTGGTGAAACCCTGGGATACGCCCGGGTCATACAAAATGGCGCTGACAAGCACCTCGGCGTTTTCCACATCTGTCGTGGTGCCGTTCCCATCGGTCCAGGTCACACTGAAGGTGATGTCCTCTCCCGGTATGATGCTCGTCTTATCAACCGCCATCAGCAGTTGGTAATATCCCAGCGTATAATTGAACCAATGTACGCTGTCGTCGGATACTAGTGGATACTGGTCAGCACCTACTCCAGGCGTTACTTCGTTAACCGCATACATCCAGCAATTCTCATCGGCGGTGCTATCTCCAATCTGAACCACATAGGGACCCCAGCCACCCTCAGTTACCTCGATATTGATAGTATTTTCCTGGCAGTAGCATATCAGGGCGCCCATCGCGGTTTGCGTGTCTACGGTAATACCGTCTTCGGTGATGGTGCCTCCGGGAACGCTGTAGCCGATGACATCGAAGAGGTCTCCAGCAACACCCGTAGTCCGCAGGTCAACCAAGACTGCTGGTGCGCCGACTTCAATGACGCGGTCAACAGCCATATCAGTGATCAGGGTATTGCCACCTTCCAGTCGCTCGGCATCAGCAGGCAAGTTGAGTCCGGTGCTGTATTCCCAGACTATGACGCCGGCAGAATCTATCTCGATGACGCGGTTACCGTCCATATCGGTAATCAGGGTATTGCCATCTGCCAGCCGCTCGGCATCGGCAGGGCCGACGAGACCAGTGCTGTATTCCCAGACTATGCTGCCGGCAGAGTTTACCTCAATTACTCGTTTGCTCTGCCAGTCGGTAATCAGCGTATTATCATTTGCCAGTCGCTCGGCATCCATTAGGCAACTGGACCCAGCGTTGTATTCCCAAGCTATGAGGCCGGCAGAGGTTACCTCAATGACACGATTGTTACTGCAGTCGGTAATCAGCGTATTATCATTTGCCAGTCGCTCGGCATCCATTGGGTAAT
>CAZPDE010000003.1:0-39893 GCA_964585315.1 uncultured Dehalococcoidales bacterium
ATAGACATACTTGTCCCTCATGAATATGAGGAAGAGCGTGTGGCAACTGCTCCTCAAAATACCGCTGAGGTAGGACAGCGAGAGGTGCTGGGCTTACCACCGCAGCTTACAGTTCCATCGCAATCAATCCTTATGAGGTCTGGCGTTCTTATTGCGCTTGGCATTGCCATACATAACTTTCCTGAGGGGTTGGTCACTTTCTGTAGCGCTGCTACCGGGGATGTTGCCTTTGGAGTAAGCATAGCCATAGCTATTGCTATCCACAATGTTCCTGAGGGTATTGCGGTATCAGTGCCTATCTTCTATGCCACGGGCAATCGTCGCAAGGCTTTCACATACTCATTCTTATCAGGGGTGGCTGAGCCTGTGGGAGCTCTTATCGGTTATGGGATTCTATTCTCCTTTTTTACTCCGACACTCTTATCAAGCATGCTAGCGTTTGTAGCCGGCATAATGGTCTTCATAAGCTTAGACGAAATACTCCCCCTGGCTCATCGATACGGCAAGGAACACCTTGTGCTCATAGGAGTGGCGAGCGGCATGCTGATTATGGCTCTCAGCCTGTTCTTATTGCGCTAGCCTTGAGGAAAAGCGAGGCTGGAAGAGCCCTTCCTCGCTACTTTGGGTATTAAATGACCGATTTATTACACTCCCCACCATGTAGCTAGGTTATCCAGCGGTTCTCGAGCGCTCTCTAATTTATTTGCCGGGAAGTCCCAATCAGGATATCCAATAGCTATTCCAATAGCGATTTTCTGAGATTCAGGGATGCCTGTAATTTGCCTTACCACCTCGGGATAAAATATGGAGTCTTGTTCTATGCATGTGCCCAAGCCGAAATTCACTGCTGCTAATGCGATGGTTTGGCTTATGGTGCCGAGGCTAAATATGGATGGGAAACTGCTGATTTCTTCATCCAGGCTAATAATTATGGCGTTGGGGGCATCGAAAAAGCGAATCATTTTTGCTCCCCATTCCAATCTCTTTCCTTTGTCCTCTCGGGCAATGTCCATAAGTCGGAACAAGCTCTTCCCCAACTCCACCTGGCGGCTTCTATAGACCTCGGTAAAACGGGGGTATGGGCCAAAATCGGGATGGGGCTCTACCCCTGCCAGGAATTTCTCCTGTAAGGCTTCTTTCAACTCATCTAACACCTTGCCGCCTAAAATAGTAAATTTCCATGGCTGAATATTCATGGCGGAAGGGGCACGGGTGGCTATTTCTAAAACCTTGCCGAGAGTTTCTTTGGGAACAGGAGTTGGTTTATAACCTCTAATGCTTTTTCTGGATTTTATAGCTTCTACAAGTTCCAATTAAATATCCTCCTTTTTTAGTTTAAACTAGCACATGCCTGCAGCTAAACTGAGGTAACCCTTTTTGGGTGACTACAAAGTAACAACTTCTTGATACTCGCCATATACCTCTTTTAGTACGCTTACTATTTCACCGCAGGTGGCATACTCCTTGGCTGCTTTTATCAGGGGAGGCATGATATTTTGACCATTTGCTGCTACTTCTCTGACTTCATCTAAATATTGTTTGACTTTATCGTTGTTTCTCTCCCGTTTCACTCTGGCCAATCTCTCAATTTGCCTCTGGACTACCTCTGGGTTATATGGCTGTAATTTAAGCTTACGAGGCTTTTCTTCAGTGACATATTTGTTTACCCCGACAACAGTTATTTCTCCGGAATCAATTTTCCTTTGACGCTCAAGCGCCTTAGTAGCTATAGCTCTTTGAATTTCTCCGCTTTCTATAAGAGGCAGCATCCCTCCCTTTTGCTCTATTTCATTCATCTCTTTCTCTATTTCCTCCTCTATCCTCTTCGTTAGCCACTCAACATAATAAGACCCAGCTAATGGGTCGGCAACTTTAGGTATTCCTGTTTCTTCAGCAATTATTTGCTGTGTCCGCATTGAGATTCTAGCAGATTCTTCAGTGGGAATGGCGTAGGATTCGTCGTAAGATGTAGTATGCAAGGAATTAGCTCCACCAAGAACACCGGAAAGGGTACAAATAGTACCTCTGATTATATTGTTTAAAGGTTCCTGCATTGTCCACCTACTGCCTTCACAGCCGGAAAACACTCTAAACATCATTGACCTGGGATTCCTAGAATGAAATCTCTCCTTCATAATCCTTGCCCACAATTTCCTGGCAACTCTAAACTTTACTACTTCCTCAAATAGGTCCATGCCACATTCGATGAGAAAACTTAACTTGGGAGCAAAATCATCCACAGGAATACCCCTCTTTAGAGCCTCTTCAATATAACAGATAGCATCGGATAGGCAATATGCTACCTCTTGAATTGCATCTGCCCCTGCCTCGCGCATGTGATAACCACATATACTTATAGAATCTGTCCTTGGCAAGTTTTTGGAGCAATATTCAATGACATCGACCGCTAACTTCACAGAGGGTCTGGGCGGGAAAATTTGAGTCCCTCGAGAAAGAAATTCCTTCAATATATCATTCTGCGGAATGGCTCGGAGCTTTTCTTGAGGTACTCCCTGTTTTTCTCCCACGGCAATGTACATAGCCAGACCTATAGGCGCAGTGGGGTTAAGAGTCATGGATGTAGAAACTTTATCCAATGGTATTCCGTCAAAAATGAGTTCCATATCGGCTAAGGTATCCACAGCGACTCCAACTCTTCCCACTTCTTCTTGCGCTTCTGGGTTATCGGAGTCAAGTCCTACCTGGGTGGGAAGGTCGAAAGCGATGCTTAATCCAGGCTGTCCTTGCTGCAAAAGAAATTTAAATCTCTTATTAGTATCCTCGGCTGCTCCCAATCCGGCGTATTGCCTCATGGTCCACAATTTTCCTCGATACATGGATGGGAAAACACCTCTTACATAGGGGGGCTCTCCAGGAAAGCCAATATCCTCAAGATAATCGATGTCCTCTATATCCTCTGGAGTGTAAAGGGTTTTTAGTTCGATGCCCGAGTCGGTTTGTGCTGGGGGGAAAGGCTTTTTAAATAAGCATTCCTCCTCCCATCTCTTCCTTTCTTCCTTTATTTTTTCAATGTTCCCCATCTTTGCTCCTTTTATAATTTCTCCTCAGTTAAACTTATACCATTGTTGGGGCAAAATTTCAAAATTTCTCTCGAAAGCACGGCGCAGATCACAAAGGTGTTATAATTGTGAGAAGGAAGTGATAGAAATTGCCCAAGATTATTCTCGTATTTAGAGCTTGGGAGGGCTTAAGATGAGTGGTCTATTAGCCGGAATAAGGATTTTGGCTTTTGAACAGGCAATAGCTGGTCCTTATGGCTCTATGCTTCTGGGAGATTTAGGGGCAGAGGTGATCAGGATAGAGTCTCCAGAGGGAGAAATGAGCCGCAATTGTGCTGGTCCCCAGCACAATGGGGTGTCTTACTATTACCTTGCCTTTAATCGCAGCAAAAAGAGCATGGTCCTGGATTTGGAGACTGAGCTGGGCAAGGAAGCATTCTATGATTTGGTCAAGGTTTCCGATGTGGTTTGGGATAATTACCGACCAGGTGTGATGGACAGGTTGGAACTTAATTACGATGCCTTAAAGAATATCAACCCTAAAATTATTACTTGCTCCATCACCGGCTACGGTCCATCAGGACCCTATCGAGATTATCCTTCTTACGACATAATTGCTCAAGGTTTAAGTGGATTGATGAGCATTAACGGTGAACCAAATGGGCCACCATTAAAAGTGGGAATCGCACTTGGTGATTTGGCAGCAGGGGTGTTTGCTAGCTTAGGAGTGTCTGCTGCCTTAGCCAGCAGAGAAAGGACAGGCAAGGGGCAAAAAGTTAATATCGCACAACTCGATGTAATGGTATCTATATTGGCATATCAAATGTCCTATTATTTCTGTGGTGGTGGTGTTCCTCAGCGTTTAGGCTCGGGGCACTTATCAGTTATTCCCTACGGCGCCTATGAGACCAAGAAGGGTTATGTTACCCTAGGTATCGGCTGGCCACGAATAGCGAGAACCTTGGGGGTGGATTGGATGGTTGATGACCCTCGCTTTGCTACTCAAGATGCAAGATGGAAGCACCGAGAGGAATTTGAAGCGGTTTTTAGGGAGCAGCTTATGAAGGCGGAAGCCAAAGACTGGATGGAGCTATTTCGAGTAGATGATATTCCCGGTGGTTTGGTGAAAACCATGGATGAGGTAGCGGAAGACCCTCAGGTATGGCACAACAATATGGTGATAAGCATGGAGCATCCCCTGGGTGGGCAGATAAAACTGGCAGGGAACCCGATTAAGATGCCCGGCAGCATTGAGGAGCAATACTCCCCACCTCCCCTCCTTGACCAACATACCGATGAGATTCTGTCTGAACTCCTGGGTTGGACTAAGGAGAAAATAGAAAGGAAGAGGACGCAAGAGAAGAAACATGCCGAAGAACTTAGCGCCCATATACATAAGCAGATTTGACCCGCTATAAGAAGCACAATTAGAGTCTCATGTGCCACTGTGGCACTTGAGCTATTTCATCTATATAACCCCTTCCTCTCATTTTCTTTTATGATGGAATAGTATTCTGCATCTACATCTATGCCTTTCTCTCTCAAGACTCGCTCAGTCATTTCAACGGCGTGGGCTAGGTCTAAAAAGTGATTTAGCCAAATTCGAGGATTTTCTGGCGATTTCTCGAAGCCACTGGCGTACTCTGAGAACTCTTCCGATATCTTGTCAAATTGGTGGCGGAGGTCAAAACTGCCCTTGACACGTGGGAATTTGAAAATCTCCTTTACTCTGCTGAAATGGCGTCGGAAGATATATTTATCCACATACCAGAAAACACAGGCTAGAAGGAACTGGTTCAAAAGAAAAGCGGGAATGGTATGAATACCAAGCTTATCCGCAAACAGATATTGAACTAAGGCACCGGCAATTCCTGATAACAAAATCCAGCGCCCAAAGATATAAATAAACCATTCTTTAGAAAACATATCTCCCCCTGACTAAAAGCTACTCAAAGATAGTATAGCTACTTATTTAGATACCAGAAAAACGGCAGTTGGATGGGGCTAGTTATTTTTCTATACATCATTCCCCCAATCCACATACTTGCTTAGCAAAACTCCATGTGTGGTCATAAAGGTGCAATCCTTTGCTTGCTGCTATGAGCTCTCCGTCTTCACAGCCAATCTCACTAGCCATAAATTCCTTCATTAGCTGCAATCCCCCCAGATTGGTAGGGAAAGCAGCCCATAAATCCCAGCTCCTGAAATACACCATGAAGTGAAGCTTCCCATATCTCAATCTGGTATCTACTATTCTGAGACATGGTGGGTCATCTAAATCAATAGAATTCCTGGAGCCGATTGTCATGCACGCTTGGTTGGTATCGGAGTGATGCTTATACATATCTATTACCTTAAACATCTGGTATTCTAAATCTTCACCATAGGTGTATTGCTCGTTTTCCTGCTTTTCTGCAGTCATCAAGTAGCTTAGGTAGTTGGCTATATATTCTTCAGAGGTAGGTGGTGGCACTCCTTCTGGCACTATTGGCGCCAGCGGTTTTTGGCCAGGGTTGACTATCTCTATTGTGGCGTAATCTAGTTCCCGCCTTTTTTGTCCCACAAAGCTACCCCTGGCTATTGTGTATTCATATCCATTGGTTAGCACCTTATTGAGGCATTGGAACCAGGCATCCTCTATATTCCTGGCCCTAATATTTATCATGTTCATAACATGCCTCCGCCCTTTATTTATCTGCGCTTGTCTGTTCGTGAAACCAACAATATGGGATAGTATAGCACTCCGCTTAGGGCTATAATAAGATAGTTGCATCTGTCCACCCTATTGTCATTCTGAGCGTAGCGAAGAATCTCAGAGACCCTTCCCCTTCGTTTCACTCAGGGTCAGGGTGACATGGGTGGGCTGAACACTTACAAATAATTAATAAACCGAGGTGATAGCAAGTGAAAATAGGAGACATTCTCAAGCGGCAGGGGAAAAGTCTCTCCTTTGAATTCTTTGTGCCTAAGGATGAAGCAGGAAAAAGCTCATTAGCCGGGACTATTCGGAGGCTGGAAACACTGAAACCTACTTTCATCTCAGTGACGCAAAGCGCCAGGAGTGGCAGCTTAAGGAATACTAAGTGTCTGGTAGAGCGTATCAAAAAAGAGACTTCCCTTGAGCCCATGCCTCACCTTGCTTGTCTTACCTACAGTGAAGGCGAGATTAAGGATACTCTGGAGGAGTATAAAAATCTTGGTATCGAAAATATTCTCGCTCTTAGGGGAGACCTACCGCAGGGAATAAACAAATTCTGTCTGTCTGAGGGTGACTTCCGCTATGCCAAAGAATTGGTGAAGCTTGCCGCCTCTCTGAAAGCCTTTTCTATTGGAGTGGCGGTATATCCCGAGGGGCATATTGAATCTCCGAGTTTGGAAGCGGACATGCACTATACCAAAGAGAAGATAGATGCCGGGGCTGATTTCGCTATCACACAGATGTTTTTCCAAAATCACTTCTTTTACGATTTTATGGAGAGGGCAGGAAAGGCAGGAATACATATTCCAATCATCCCGGGCATAATGCCTGTTATAGATATTAATAGATTGAAAAGGTTTAGCCAATTATGCAGCGCCACTGTGCCAAGTGCACTTGTGGAGAAGCTGGAAAAGGCGAAGGATTCCCCCGATGATGCTAGGAAGATTGGCGCGGAGTTTACTATAAAGCAATGTGATGACCTGTTGAAGAACGGTGTGCAGTATCTTCACTTTTTTACCTTGAATCAAGGTGAGGTTATGATGAAGATACTGGATAGTCTTGGCATTAGGCCATTATGAGGGGTATTTCTGAGCTTGGATTTCAAAAACTAATTGGCTCCCCGGGCAGGATTCGAACCTGCAACCAAGCGGTTAACAGCCGCCTACTCTACCATTGAGCTACCGAGGAATAAACACCTTTTTATTTGGCTGGGCATCAAGAACACATGCGCAACTTTTTGCGCTCCTGATTCGATCCGAAAACCACAGCAATTACTTGATAACTCCTATCTCTACATTCTTAGCGCAGTTGCTCAAATTCGTTAGTGCTGATTTTCGCATCTTTTAGGATTTTTCGCAAGATGCCTTTCCCTAAATCTCTGCCTTTATGCATCGGTACTGTTGTCCACCTTCCATCAGCATGGTGATAAACAGCGTGGCTTCCACTTTGGCGAAGCGAGTAAACCATAATCTCTCTAATACCCGTGTTACCTCATCAGGCTTAGCAGGGCTAAGCTCAGGCAACCACCCGCACCTCGTCTATAGCAACTTCTATAGGAATAGGCTCTCCTAAAGCCTGACGGGCTTCAATGTGCAGCTTAATAGCATCCTTGATATTCTCTAGCGCTTCTTCATGGGTTTCTCCCTGAGTATAGCAGCCATGAAGAAGCGGGACAGATGCTACATAAAGCCCGTCCTCATCTTGCTCTATTACTACTGTGAATTTATAATAATGACTTTGTGTTTCGACCTCCTCCGATCGCGTCAAAATTAGAAAATCGTGCCGACTCATCTTTGTCGTAGCCTGAACAAGCCCTCTCCATTTTCGATACTTTTCCAATTGGGAGCACCTTGCATCATTGACCTTGATAGGGCTATCGAAGTAGAAACGGCAATCGCTCACTCCAAACACCCACGGGAACTCCCTTGGACTATGATAGGGCACCGCACAGGGGTTTCTGTCAGACTTTCTTTCCGCTCTCTTGCTAACCTTGGCGTGAGCTACTACTCCCACCTTATTACCAGCATAAAAACAAATCCAATCATTCGGTTTAAGCTCACTGGGTTTAATGCTCCGCCCACGACCTGCGTAATCAGGCCAAGCATAGACACCTTTGCTAAGTGGAGCCCTAATACGCGCCACAGCACTATGTTCGCCCTTCTTTTTGACAGGTGTGAAGTAATACCTTGAGCTTGTTTCCACTCGCTCCCTCCTTCCGATATGTCCAGCAAACTGAAACTATTTGGCTGGCCACTTAGGACAGTTCCCGAACTTTTCTTTGAGAAGAAGCAGCACATTCCAGCCTTGCAGCAGTTGCTTCTCTCCTATCCACGACCAGCAGCATAAGTTTATTGTGTCTGACAGTATTCGTCAAGCCGCGGCAGCAACAAGTTCTGCCAGCGAAAATAGGGCTGGGATGGACATGGCACAATAAGGCAGACGTCTAATAGCCTACTCAAACCCGCTAGCTATACCCTTACTAACTCAAAAGTATATAATAGCCAAGGATGATTGTTGCCTTAGGAATGCATGATGGCACAGGGGATCTGGATACTTGAGCGCTGTGCTAGTGAGCGGTTCCCCTATCGACTCCAAATTCAAAAAGAGGGGAAGCCCTGGCTTATCCTTCGGACTCAGGACCGCTGGCCAGCAGCGGGAAAGAACATCTTTTGTCTACGAGAAGAGGAGCCTCTAATGACGGGAGAGATAGTCGAAGAGGTAGGAGAGTCCCCATTCTGGCATTCCATGAGCGAGGCATACGCATCTTAGTAATCCTGGATAGGAAGCGTTACAAGCGATGTGATTTTCTCTTCCTTTCCAAGCAATACAAGCATGACCCTACTGAGAGCTATGAGCAGATCTTCTGGCTTACTCAGAGGTCAATTGAGCAGCACCGACCATCGGTTAAGCTGGCTAGACGAAGCGCCACTGGCGACATCGTTATTCGCATTGCCAGTAACGAGCACTACCCCTGGAGTTTCCCTGGTGCAAGAACGGAGCGCGGCTCCCTTCCTATTGGTGATTATGCCCTAATGGATGAGGATAAAATCATAGCAGTGGTGGAACGGAAGACTTTTGACAATTTCCTCGCTGAGTTTGGAGTGATGCCCGTCCTTCATCAGAAGCTAGCTGAGCTCGTAACTTACGAACATCATGCTTTGGTAATTGAAGCTCTTTATGCTGATTTCTTGAATCCCAAGAAGGTCAAGTACTACACCCCTGCCTTTTGCGCCCGAGTTATTGGCGAACTCTATGTTCTTCATCCCAGACTCCGCATTATATTTTGCGCCAATCGGAAGATGGCAAATGAATGGACACGGAATCATTTCTACGCTGTCTGGCAGCAGGTAAACTAGCACTAACCAGTATTACGAATACCACTTACCGGGAAGCCCTGAAAAACAGCGTATCATTGGCACTAAACAAAACGATGAATTGGTCAATTTGCTACACGAAAAGATAAATAGCGTGTTTATAGGTTCACTACCAATCGTTCATCAAAGTAGCAAGACTTGGTAGGCTCAACTTTGCAGATATATACATAGTTTTTAGTAGTAGTCTAGTGACCACAACCAGTTTATGATAAACTCAAGAAGGTTAGAACCCCGAGATGTCAGTTAAAGATCAATTTCCACCTCCCGATGATGCCTTAGCTCTCGAACCAGAGGAGCTAGCACTGTTCCTTTTAAAGTATCTCCACAAAGAAGAACGAACTGGCAGTTCTTCAGTTTTGAACCTTCATAACTGCACTCTGCATGGTAATCTTCAAGACTATGCGGGTGGAAAATATAATGAAATATCTAAAGCTATAACCGAATCTTGGATTTGGTTGGAGCGAGAGGGAATGCTTGCACCTAAGCCTGGGCAGGATAGACAGTGGGTATATGTGACTAACAGAGGCAAACAGCTTCTAGAAAGTTCAAATATGGATACGTACTTGAAAGGCAACATCCTACCAGCAAAGGTGCTCGACCCTATCTTAGCAAGGAAGGTTCGTCCTCTGTTTATTCGTGGAGATTATGATACCGCAGTATTTCAAGCTTTTAAAGAAGTTGAAATTCGTTTACGAAAAGCTGCTTTGTTGCCGCAAGAATTGGTTGGGGTTGACCTGATGAGAAACGCTTTTAGCCCCGATAATGGAAAACTAACCGACATGAGTTGTATTAAAGCTGAACGAGAAGCAACAAGTCATTTATTTGCGGGCGCTATAGGACTTTTTAAGAATCCATCAAGTCACCGAGATGTTAATTGGCAAGATCCGGGTGAATGTGTTGAACTCATTTACCTTGCTAACCATCTCTTACGACTGGTAGAAAAACATTCTGTAACTGCACGGAGTAACTCTAATTTATCTCAATAACGAATTCGCAGCTAGGTCTTAATATGCGATTAAACATTCTGGCTTATTGTTCAGTTGGGATGGGTTGAAACGGTTGAAGCACATTTCTTTTTCCCCTGCTTAGACAGTGCCAGGTAAATGATTGGATAGCAATACAGCCTATTAGCCGTTTCCTAAATTCCAGCAAAGAGATTAAAAGTATCTTATGTAGCTTTAATCGCTACCTTACCGATATATCATAGCATCTACCCAAACTGCCCAATCCTGTCCTGAAGAAGGGCCTGCCTTTACCTGAAGAAACATCTTTCCAGTTTTACCAACAATCGAAGTTAAATCGAAATCTAGATTGTCTAAATGTCCATCGCAAGTTGCTTCAAAACCGCTACGACCGGGGAAGCGATACCAGCTTGGGGGTCAGTGCCATGCCCAATGAAAGTTACTGCCTCCCCTTCTGCTGCTTCATTGGGGGTAATAGAATCTATACATGCGGTAGGAGGCTGGTTTGCTGCTGGAGGCTGTACTGGTGCTAGTGTTGGTCCACAACCAGCAAGTATTGTCACAAATAGGAAAGGTAGAAGAATTAGGATTACATTGTTATTTAATTTATCCTTCATTAGGCGAATAAATTGTGGCATACAGGCTAATGCATGGTCAATAACAAAAGAGAAAAGGGGGGTTAGATTTTATAAGAAATAAAACCCAGATGCTATTAAGCGAAGACGAAGTTGTGTTACTATTACTGTGCAGCAAAAATGAAGGGAGGCGGGCTATGGAAAGCAATTGCGAAGAGTTCTCTCCACTACCTCTTTCAAATTCAGGAACACCATGCTCTGGTGAGGCTATCTTTCAGCGAAATTTAATTGAGCTATTGCAGCTTGTGCAAGGTGACTATTCGATAGCTAAGAAGCAGCTAGGGGAAATCTATCAAACCTTCAGTCAGAGAGAAACAGTGGTTAACAGACAACTTTATTCTATGCTTGAAGTCGGTAGCGTGGGGATTGGCATGGATAAGAGAAGCGCGATAGTCCAAAACTTTAGCAGTCCCACAATGGACGACCGAGAAGTTATCACCTCACCTCAAAATCCCACTCTGCATTCGGCGATGTCTATTAGAGTATATTGTTTCGGTAAATTCGAGGTATATTTGTGGCAAAGGAAAGTTGACCATTGGCGTAGCCTCAAGGCGAAGTCACTACTTAAATTTCTAGTAGCGCAAAGAGGAAAACGCATACCCAAAGATGTTTTAATGGATGCCTTATGGCCAGGTTATACTCCTGAAGCAGCTAACAACAACTTAAAAGCAGCGATGCACGCCCTGAGGCAAACGCTTGGGTCCTTTTGTCCTGAAAGAGAAACCTGTGGCAAGAACGGCTCATCGTTTATCCTCTTTTCTGAAGGAAAGTATGCCTTCAACCCCGAGATGGAACTCTGGGTAGATGTCGAACAATTTCAGCATCACTGGTTAACTGGTCAGAGCCGGGAGAAGAAAAGCGAGATTGCTCAGGCAGTATCCGAATATATCATGGCTGAGAAACTCTATCATGGTGACTATTTAGAGGATGACTTCTATGAGGACTGGACACTATTGCGGCGTGAAGCTCTGAAGGATACTTGCCTGGCTATTTTGTCTAAGCTAGCTGACAATTTATTTAAGAAAGCAGATTACGAAGGTTGCATCATTTATTGTCAGAAAATCCTGGCTAAGGATTCTTGTCGTGAAGATGCTTACCGACAATTGATGCGTTGCTATAGCCGACTGGGACAACGGCATCGAGCACTTCGCTGGTATGAGCTTTGTGCCAAGATGATAAAAAGGGAACTTGATTTCGCCCCCGAAAATCAAACAGTGGACTTATACCGAAAACTTCTAGAGCAACAGCATATTTAGCTTAATCAGGATTCCCGTTATCTTGTCGTAGGAGTGTCCTGGGGTTCTGGAACGAGGTGTCATACTTTTCTCACTTCCTGCGCTTATTCTACCAAGACATCCCCATTTTTAACTCAGGATTCACTATAAATTAACCGCTAATTAACTACTCGCATTTATCATAGAGCTTAGGGAATAGTGTAAGCGTTGAACCACCGCTGTGTCATCCTGAGCCGAAGCTCTGAGCCAGCTTTTGGGATTCTTCGCTGCACTCAGAATGACAGGAATCGAAGGGCTTGGAATGACAGCAAGGTGGACGATTACCAGAGAAGACTAGATGGGGCATTACGATTCTTTTGTTGTTAAGGTGTGGGTTGATGACACGGAGGACATCACTAGAGGTTATATTCAACATGTGGGAACACAGGAGACTATGCATTTTTACGATTTAGACAAGGTAAGTGAATTCATATTGAGCCATATTCATTTGCAATCTGGTGACTTAGAGGTGGAACAGTCAAGCGATGACAATTACTTGAGACCCTCCTGGAAGCAGAAAAGTTAATGCGTACAACGACCATTGGTTACCAAAATAGCTTAGAGCATCTGCTAGCTGAGTTAGAACGAATAGATTTAAAGCTTCGGCTGCGGGTGTTGAAGGTGAAGTCGCAATGTGACTATTCTGTTGGCGAAGAGCTTCGCGGTTTATGCATTTCAGAGAAGGAAATAGATGATATCCTTGCTGCAGACGCCTCCTTCCAGGAAACTTCGTCCGATCCAGGAGGCACACTGCCCCAACCCCTCGCTGAAAAGCTGTGCCAAGTAGAGTTAGAAATTCAGGAGAGAAAAACCGAGAGCCTGCAACAGGGATTGATGCTCCGACTGGAGCAATTGCGGCAGATGTTTCATCTCAGTCCGTTTGAATTAGACGCTCTCTTGATTTGCTTACTTCCCGAGCTGGACCTGAAATACGAGAAGGTATATGCCTATCTACAGGATGATGTGACCAAAAAGAGATCTACCATTAGTCTGGTGCTAGATACGTTTCGCCCATCGTTTGGGGAAAAACTCGCTGCGAGGAGATGCTTTGGCCCACAGGCACCACTTATAAATCACCAACTACTTAGGTTTTCTGATGATACTCTGGCAAAGAGCAGCTCTCTATTGGCAAGACCTTTGAAGGTTGACGAGAGGATAATTGATTACCTGCTTGGCTGGGATGAGCTTGACGCCAGTTTACTTCCTTTTGTCCGGGTTACATTGCCTCAGGTTGAGTTCGAAAAGGTAATCTTGGATGAAGATGTTAAGAATCGCCTCGCTCAGCTAACAACTCATTACATAGATGCCGGTTTAGGTTTAATATGGCACTTCTATGGTCCAGGGGGCGTAGGGAAGCGGACCACAGCAGAAGCCCTGTGTCGTCAATTGGGTCTTCATCTTTTACTCGTTAGTTGCGCTCAAATGCTAGCATCGAATCTTCCCTTTGAGATACTGGTCAAGCTTATTTTCCGTGAATCTCGTCTGCAAAATGCTGCCATTTACTGGGATAACCTTGATGTCTTATCACCAGAAGAGGCACAACAATTGCTGGGTATTATCGCCAGCGAACTTGAATCTTCCGCGTATCTGGTCTTTCTGGCTGGCAAAAATGCTCGGCATCCCCTAGATGCCCGCTGTGCTTTCCACCAAGTGGCTTTCCCCGTGCCTGACTTTGTCCGGCGTAAACAGCTATGGCAAAGCCACCTTGACGGGCAATCCAGTATCTCCGATGCTGAACTTACTGCTCTGACAGACAAGTTTCGTCTTACGGCGGGGCAAATCGAGAATGCTGCTGCCATTGCTCAAAGCCTGGCTTTATGGCGTGACCCAGAATCAGGAATCATTCAACAGGAAGACCTTTATGCTGCCTGTCGCCAGCAATCCAACCACAAGTTGAGTCAATTGGCTTCCAAAATAACTTCAAGATATGTTTGGGCTGATATTGTCTTGCCCAAGGACCAGTTAGAGCAGCTCAGGGAGACTTGCAACTATGTCAAATATCATCATCTTGTCTACGGAGAATGGGGGTTTGACCATAAGCTCTCGCTGGGAAAGGGATTGAATGTCCTCTTTGCTGGACTCTCAGGCACAGGCAAGACCATGGCTGCCGAGATTATAGCCACTGAGCTGGGACTCGACCTCTACAAGATAGACCTGGCAACAGTGGTCAGTAAGTATATTGGCGAGACGGAAAAGAACTTAGACAAAATTTTTAAGGAGGCTGAGGACTCCAACTCTATCCTCTTCTTCGACGAAGCCGATGCCATCTTTGGCAAGCGCTCCGAGGTTAGGGATTCCCACGACCGCTATGCCAACATCGAAATTGCCTATTTACTGCAGAAGATGGAAGAATACCAAGGCATCGTTATCCTGGCTACAAATTTGCGTAAGAATCTAGATGAAGCCTTTGCCCGCCGCATACACTTCAGCGTGGAATTTCCCTTCCCTGAAGAGGAAGACCGCTACCGCATCTGGCAAAAGGCTTTTCCCAAGGCAGCGCCTTTATCTGAAGATATCAATCTTGCCTTTATGGCGCGGCAATTCAAGATAACTGGTGGCAATATCAAGAACATTGTCTTAAGCGCTGCTTTCTTGGCGGCGGAGGATTTAGGGACAATCACTATGCAGCATCTCATTCGTGCCACCAAGCGGGAATATCAAAAGATGGGAAAGCTGTGCACCGAGGCTGACTTTGGTGAATATTATGAAGTAGTGAAAGGCTAAGGGAGAAAATGACTATGGCAGAGCATGAAGCGAAGGATAAAGAAGAACAGGAAGAAGCCAGGCATCGCAAAAAAGTTCAGCCTGTGTATGACCAGCTAAAACAAGCTGCCGAGCCTGAAGATAACCAAATGAAGCAAGCCTTGGCTGGGATGTCAGCGGCGGAGCAAGCATCGCTAGTGAGAAATCCTCAACTCCAAGGCGCTCAAAGGGCTGAAGCTATGCTTGAGCTTCAGCAAACGCATGGCAATAGATATGTGCAGAGGTTGGCTCAAGGCAATAAAGAGGCGACTCTGGACGAAGACATCATACACAGGATAGAAGCCCAGAGAGGCTCAGGTAAGCCTCTTGAGCCCGAAGTCCGCTCCGAAATGGAGGTTCCCTTTGAACACGATTTCAGCCAAGTGAGGGTTCACACTGATGCTGAAGCTGACAAGCTGTCTCAGGGGTTGGGTGCCAAGGCTTTCACCACGGGGAGTGATGTTTTCTTTAGACAAGGCGCTTACCAGCCTGATTCTGAGAGCGGCGAGAGGCTGCTTGGTCATGAACTGGCTCATGTTATCCAGCAGGAGGGGAAGAGCACATCTAGTATTATTGGCGGGGCTGATTTGACCGGCAAACCGGGAGATGTGTTTGAGAGGCAGGCAGAAGCTGCGGGGAAAGACACAGCGAATAATAATTTGGTGACTATACAGCCAGCCCCATATGTCCCCTCTATCCAAAGGCAGGGAGAGGAGGATATAACCGAAGTAGGAAAGGCTACCCGCCCACAGCCTCCTGAGTGGATGACCGGAGTAACAAAGCCTGGACGCACAGTAATAGAGTTTCCTGCTGAGCATATATCAGGGAGGGCGGGGGAGCTGCAAGATTACCAAATAAGAAGAAATGCCTTAATTTCTCTCCTGGGCAGGTGCTTGGCTCGGCGCGAAAATGGAGCAAAAGAAGGAATCAGAGATTTCGTGAAGGCCCACAAAAGCGAGCCAAGCGGCTATGGCCCTCTCGCCGTGGCCATCTTTAGCGCGCCGCTGGCCATCTTGGGCGCCTGCGTGTCCGGGCCAGCGGCACCTATCGTTATCGCTGGCATGGCGGCAGGTGTGGCCATCCTTTCAAGTATTCCGGAGGCCGAGCCCAAGGACCCAGCCGAAGCGTTCGGAAAAAGAATGACACTGGCATTTTATAAGGCCACCGAAAACGCACTGAATAAAACAGACAAGATAGTCGACAGCTATCTTACAGCTGGAGCTCCTCCTCCCACTGAGCTTCTTGAAGATGAAAGGAAGATGAAGGTCGATCTTGTCTCCAAATGCTTTCCCGGAGAACTCCACAGGGGGATGGCTGTCGAGCGGGCTGAGGTGGGAAGAACTGTTAGGGCCGAACTGGAGAGGAAATGGCGTGAGACAGCGCCTCAACGAAGGGAGAGGGAGCGGACAGAAAGATACCTACGGATGGCAAAATGGTTGTAGCCCTTTGGGAAATAACCGCAGAAGGGCTGCGACTGGCAAGTAAATGTTAACTTAGGGTGATGAGTCAATGATTAGCGAACTTGATGAAACTCTAAAGCAATTACTGATAAAGAAGGTTCCGCTGAATCCTTTGGAGGTAGATATTGGCTTTGAAGCCCCTGATAGGGAGTGGGCAGTTTCTATATCCAAGCCCACGGTGAACTTATATCTCTACGATATTCGAGAGAACCATGAGCTGCGCAACTATGAGTGGACGATGGAGCGCAATAATGACCGGACTGCGACAAGGAGGCGAGCGCCTTTGCGAATAGACCTTTCCTACTTGGTCACTATCTGGACTAACGATATTGGTGATGAGCATCGTTTGTTGTGGCGTGTGCTAGCAATCTTATCTCGCCATTCCCCTCTCCCTGAGGAGCTATTGCAAGGGAAGCTCAAGGGGCAGGAGTTTGAGATTCGCACCACCACAGCTCAGCCAGATGGTTTATTCAAGACCCCCGCTGATTTCTGGAGCGCACTGGATAACCAATTGAAGCCGTCCATAAACTATGTAGTTACCCTGCCGCTAGATTTGGAGATGGTGGAGACTGCGCCAATAACTCGAGAAAAGGTGGTCCGGATGAAGGAAAAGGAGGCAACGATGACATGAGAACTATTTATATGTAGCAAAAACGGCAGGGCAGCCGTAACCAATGCCCAAATCTATAAAAAGGAGGAACCAAATTATGGCACCACAATATCTTTCCCCCGGTGTTTACATAGAGGAAGTAGAACGGGGGGCAAAGCCCATCGAAGGGGTGGGCACCGCAGTAGCCGCTTTCGTTGGCTACACTGAGCAGGGGCCAGTAAACCAGCCAACTTTCATCGCCAACTGGACCCAGTTCGTCAACACTTTTGGCCGCTTCATACCAGGAGGCTACTTAGCACATGCAGTGTATGGTTATTTCAATAATGGTGGTGGTCGCTGCTATGTTAGCCGCCTGCCCGGTGAAATGGCAGGAGAGGCAGCTCCTCTTCTAGCTCAAGTAGCTTTACCCACCCAGGCTCGTCCATCCATTGAAAGTCTCAGCATCACAGCATTGGAGCCCGGAATGGGTGACATTAGTGCAGAGGTAACTAAGCCGAGCGGCGAGGAGATTCCCGAAGACCAGTTCAACCTCACTGTTCGCCGGGGCGCCACTGAGGAGGTATTTGAAAATGTTACCTTAAAGAAGGGCAGAGGAGTGCGCAATGTGGTAGAGGTGGTCAATAAGGAATCCAAATTAGTCATGGTAGCGGAGAAAGAATCAACTTTGAGCTTGGTGGAGCGAACTCCAGCTCCGGGGACTTATCCTTTAACAGCAGCCCCGAGCACAGCAATGGTAAAAGTTACCCCAGAGGTGATTGTTGGTGATGCTGCTGCTCGCACTGGCATGAGTGGCATGGAGGCAGCGGAGGATGTCACCATGGTTTGCGTTCCCGACTTGATGGCATTGTACCAAGCGGGCAAACTTTCCATGGAAGGAGTTAAAGCAGTGCAGCAGGCTATGCTGGACCACTGCACCAACATGAAAGACCGAGTTGCTATTCTTGATTGTCCTCCAGAGATGAGCCCCCAGGAGATAAAGGACTGGCGGATGAAGGAGGCAGGCTATGACTCCAAATATGGGGCGCTGTATTATCCCTGGATAAAAGTAGCCAATCCATTGGGTGATGGCGAGACAATTTTGGTGCCGCCCAGTGGCCACATGGCTGGTATTTATGCTCGTACTGATACCGAGCGGGGAGTCCACAAGGCGCCAGCCAACGAAATAGTGCAGGGTGCCCTTGGGCTGGAAATGAAGATAACCAAGAGTGAACAGGATTCCCTTAACCCCGTGGGCATCAACTGCATACGAGCCTTTCCTGGACGCGGCATCAGGGTATGGGGGGCTCGAACCATTTCTAGCGATGCTGCCTGGAGGTACATCAATGTCAGGCGGCTATTCAACTTTATCGAAAAGTCTATCGAGCTAGGCACGCAATGGGTAGTATTTGAGCCCAATGATATGGACCTCTGGGAGCGCATAAAGCGGGACATTAGAGCCTTCCTCACTCGTGTATGGAGGGACGGCGCTCTTTTTGGCGCTACCCGCGATGAGGCTTTCTATGTCAAGTGCGATGAGGAGCTGAACACGGTGGAGGTGAGGGATGCTGGACAATTGATCATCGAAATTGGATTGGCGCCGGTGAAACCTGCGGAGTTCGTCATCTTCCGCATCAGTCAGTGGACTGGTGGTGGTGCCGTAGCAGAATAAATTAAGGAGGTGAATAAATGGCTCAAACAGGAAAACGCACAGACCCATTATCTTCGGTTAGCTTCTTTGTAGATGTGGGAGATGTGTTCAAAGGCACCTTCCGCGAATGCAGTGGTCTTGGCTCTGAAAGCGAGGTCATAGAGCATGTAGCTGCCGGCAAGGATGGCCGAACGGTAATTTACAAGATACCGGGGAGTTGCAAGTGGACCAACATCAATTTGAAGCGCGGCGTTACTGATTCCATGGATGTCTGGGATTGGCGTAAGAAGATAGAGGATGGCAAGGTAGCTGAAGCCAGGAAAAATGGCTCTATCATCATGTATGACCAGACCAACAAGGAAGTAGGCCGGTGGAACTTTGAAAATGGCTGGCCGTCCAAAGTGTCGGGACCAGCACTGAACGCTTCGACTAACGAGATAGCCATTGAGGAACTGGAAATTGCCCATGAGAGGCTAGTCCGCGAGAAATAAAAGAGGGGGTGAATTATGTTGCAAACTGAGTTTGACTTCACCTTACCCAGGGGATATGTAGATGAAGAAGGCAACCTCCACAAAAAAGGCGTGATGCGTCTGGCAACTGCCGCCGATGAGATAAGCCCCTTGCGTGACCCCAGGGTGAAAGCGAATCAAGCTTATCTGGTAATCGTTCTCTTGTCTCGAGTAATTACCAAGCTCGGCACCTTGGAGAATATCAATACTAAGATTATCGAGGGGCTTTTCTCGGCTGATTTGGCTTATCTCCAGAGCTTTTACCGCCAGATCAACGAGAACGGCAGCAGCATGATACCAGCGGTTTGCCCTGAATGTCATCATGAATTTGAGATGGATTTAAGCCAATTGGGGGGATAACAGGCTACCACCTCGACCAACTGTATGAGGAGGTAGCCTACATCGCCTACTATTTTCATTGGCCTCTCCAGGATATCTTGGAGCTGGAGCATGGAGAACGCCGTAGGTGGGTGGAGGAGATAGCTGAGATAAATCGCAGGCTGAGCGATATGGCTAAAGAAGGAGTTTAGTTTGGAAAAATTTAAACAGGATTCTTGAACATGAGTAATGATAAAGCCTCATGGGTTGCTTTGGCGGCATTAAGGTTTAAACCTATTACGCAGTTCAAATCCCTTTTTGCTACTCCGGACCCTTCGCCTTCTGTCATTCTGAAGGAGCGGAGCGACCGAAGAATCTCGCTCGGGGTAAACTCCGTGAAGGGGAAACCCTTGGATGCTGCACAGAGAGCGGAGATGGAGGAGCTTCTGGGCTGTGACTTTCGTGATGTTCGCATTCACGATGACCACCAAGCAGGAGAAATCACCCGTCAGCTTAATGCGGAGGCTTTTACTATGGGAAACAAGATTTTTGCCGCCGAAGGGAAGCTAAATACGGCAACGTTGGGAGGAAAAGCGCTGCTGGCACATGAATTGGCGCATGTCGCCCAGCAAACGCAGCAGAGTAGCTGGCCAATGGCAGAGCGGACGCTACCATATAGAGGAGTTTCTCAGGGCATTGCCAACGGCGAGGTAGCACAGATAGCTACCTCCAGCCCCACTGGGGCATCGTGTAGTTTAGTGCAGCAAGCAATGGAAGTGGAGGCGCAGGCAGTGGAGCACTCAGTGCGAGAAGCTAACAACGCAATGTCATTGCGAGCCGAGCGAAGCAATCCCAAAGCGGTAGAAATAAATGCTGAAGATATAGCCGATAGAGTCTATCATCTGATGCAGTCTGAGCTTATTCTAGAGAAGGAGAGAGCTAGAGTATAGGAGAAACGATGGCTAAGACTGGTGAGAGAGTTGACCCATTTGCCACCCTTCGATTTCATGTGGAAATTGAGGGGATTGAAGAGGCTGCCTTTACCGAGTGCTCAGGACTACAGGCAGAAACCGAGGTTTTCCCCTATGAGGAGGGTGGACTTAACAATACAGTGCACCAGTTGCCTGGGCGCTCCAAGTTTAGCAATGTAACTTTAAAGCGTGGTGTAGCCAGCGCCAATGAGTTGTGGGACTGGTACTACAAAGTGATAATGAGCAATGTAGAGCGTAAGAATGTGTCCATAGTGCTCTACAGTTGTGATTATAATGAAGTCATGCGCTGGAACTTGACGAATGCCTTTCCGGTTAAGTGGGTAGGGCCTAACTTTGTATCTGGGGATAATAATGCCTCTGTGGAAACTTTGGAGTTGGTTCATGAAGGCATCGAAGTAACTACGAAGTGAAGGGCATATTGAGATGCTGACGCAAGGAGAAAATGGTGACGGCTTTATGAGGAGATTGAAGTCAGACTTATTGATAGGACTTGCTCGCAGAATAGTGGCTAAATTCAGTCATCCTGTGACAGCCTCACCATTTGCGCCGAGGATTTACAAGTGGGCAAGGGAGCTTAGTTCTAGATATCAGAGTGTATATCCTGGCGAGAATAATTTCCGATGGTCCCAGGAGTTAGTCTCCAGAATTTGGAGCATGCAGCCACTGATTCGTATAACTCCGTACTTGTGGTTGCCGATAAACTATTTTACTTGGTTTCCTCCTGAGTGGTTTCGTTATCTCACCAAGCGGCTACTGGTGGAAAGGTCGCGCGCTGTCACGAGGGATGAAAACATTAATGAGCAGACGCCCTTGGGATTCGCTCAAGAGATGGTTAATTCAGTGGCATATCTAACATATCCAGAAGAGCAGAGAGAAGGGACACCATTCTTATATGATGTTCCTGAAAGCGATATGGCATTGCGCGCCGAAGCCCCGCGCCGGGCGAGGCGGCAGCGAGGCAATTTGATAGTGCCCGACCAAAGCTTGGTGAGGCGGAAGGATTTACTTTCGCCGAGTTTGCCAAAGAATAGGGGTTATCCTCGAAGCAATCTTGACAACGAGGACACACCACCCGTTGGATTTTATTTCAAGGAGCCATACTTCGCATCACCTGAAATCGATATGGCAATATTCCCCTTCACTTTGTTCAGGGCTTCGGCTCCTGAGGCAATAGAGTCTACCTCTTGGCTTGAGATGATAAATCGGCTTGTAGAACGGGGTCGTGTAGAGTCAACAACTGCAAAATGGCAACCAAAACCAAGGATTTCCATTCCCGTAACATTGGGGACAAGGCAATCCATTGGCAACACAGTGAATCAAGAGATGCCGCTAGAGGCAATGCCGAGAGAGGCGGAGGAAGAAGGGCAAACTTGCTTAGAAAAGTTGTTAACTCAACAGCAAGGCTTAGCTTTGTCCCAGAAGCAAGGTGTATTTGACATATCATCAGAGTTACCCATAGGGATTATATTCGAAGATACAAAAAGGATACCCGAACTCTGGCCCAAAAATAAAGAAATAGGAGAGTATTTTCCCCAATTGAGGACTTTGACTTCAATGCCCCCCAGCCTTCATCATTTGCTACCAAAAGCTGAAGAGCAGGATATGGTTATATCTCCGTTAGCTCAGTTGGGGAAATCAGATTTTTATCCAGACCAGGGCAATAGCGCGGGAGTTCGTCTCCTGCCCTTAGGAGTTCCAACAACAGAGCCAGTTAACATCACAAACCAGATTCCTTTAGCAGAATATGCTTTACGGCAAGAAATGCCGCTGAGTTTAGATTGGGGTTCACGCTATGCAGAGGCTTTAAGCTTGTTCCTGATACCTCAGGCTGCAGTAAGCTTTGGGGAAGGGTATCCGGTTGGCGTTGTAGCCTCAGGCAAAGAAATGGGCTATGGGAGGACTGCGCATATTGTGGAGCCCTCGGCCAATTTCGGTAATCCTGCACGACCAGCAACCAACCTAGCCTTAGCTCCTTTAGCCAGACCTCAGGGCAATAGTAGCCCTACTTCATCATCGCAGGGCGAAAGCGTTGGTGCTTCGCTTGTTGAAGAGCAAACAGAAGAAGCCACGGGGGCTGACCCGGATTCCTTAGCCCGTGAGGTATATGAAATAATAAAGCATCGCCTCCTTGTAGAAAAAGAGCAAGCACAGGGCATGGTATAGAGGAGAGGAAAGCATGAACGGTTCCAGTGGTTCGCTTGAAAAAGCCACAATAGTAGCTACAGAAGGTGCTAACAAAGGCCAGCCCATTAAATGCCTCTACAACCCTAAAGAATTTACCATACAAAAGCAGAATAACTGGCAGCGTGGACAGGTTAAAGGTAAAGATGTACCGCAGCTAGAGTTTAGCGGTGGCAACGCTTCTACCCTTCAGATGGAGCTGTTTTTTGATACCTACGAGGATGGCAAGGATGTTAGAAATGTTACTAAATAAGATATGGGAATTGATGGCGATTGACGAATCGTTAACCGACAGGACTACCAGTAAAGGAAGGCCACCTCTATGTCAATTTATCTGGGGTCCGATGAAGTCTTTTAAAGCCGTGGTAACCAAGATCAGCCAAAAGTTCACCATGTTTACCTCAGATGGAAAACCGGTGAGGGCGACGATCAGTGTTACCTTTCAGGAAGCGGAGAAAGCGGGCAAGTACCCCTTGCAAAACCCGACCACTGGTGGCAATCCCGGCTATAAGACAAGAACAGTAAGGGAGGGTGATGCCTTAGACTGGATTGCCCATGAGGAATATGGCGACGCTACCTTGTGGCGCTTTATCGCCGATACCAATGATATTGATAATCCCAAAATATTGGAACCGGGGCAAATATTATCTATTGCTCCATTACCTTAGAGGAGAAGAATATGCCGGCAGGAACACAGCTCATCTCGCAGATGTATCTAAAGATAGATGGGACAGATGCCCCGGAGGAGATGACTGACAATTTGATTTACATAGAGGTAGCTGACAGCTTGAACCTCGCTGATATGTTTACTATCCATCTACGTGACCCCAATCTCAAGTGGATTGATTCTGACACTTTTGCTCTGGGGAAGTCGGTGGAGATTTCAACTCGCGGGGATAGTGGGCAAATGAAACTAATAACAGGCGAAATAACCTCCGTGGAAACTCGTTTTGCCACTGGAGCTGGTGCCACATTGGTAGTTCGTGGTTATGACCAGTCACACCGCCTTAATCGCGGTAAGCAGAGCAAAACTTTTGTTCAAATGACCGATAGCGATATGGCTACGAAAATCGCCCGCGAAACTGGCTTAAAGGTTGAGGTAGAGCCCACACGGGAGGTTTACGAATATGTGCTTCAGGATAACCAGACGAACTTGGAATTTCTCCAAGGTAGAGCCAGGCGCATTGGCTACCGCGTATTTGTGGAAGAAGGGACGCTTTACTTTAAGCCTGCTCCTCAAAGCGCAGCGGAGATGCCTGTATTGGAGTGGGGAGTCAATCTGAAGAGTGTAGAAACACGGCTTACCACATCTCAACAGGTTAAAGAGGTTATTGTTAGGGGCTGGAGCCCTAAAGGGAAGAAAGAGATTGTGGGACGGGCAACCCGAGCGCAGGAAACACCCGAGGTTGGTGAAACCAAACAAGGTGGGGAGCTAGCAGAAAGGGCTTTTGGTTCAGCAGGTGCTGAAGTCATAGTGAATCAACCTGTATCTACGCAGGCTGAGGCAGATGCCTTGGCTCAATCTGTGTGCGATGAAATCGATGGCGATTTTATTCAAGCTGAGGGTATCTGTGGTGGTAACCCCAATGTGCAAGCAGGGCAGCTTGTTGAACTAAAAGGGCTGAGCACACGCTTCAGCGGGAGATACCGGGTAACCCATGCTCTTCATCGTTATGATGCGCAGGGATATGCCACCCATTTTACTATCAGTGGGCGTCACGCCAATACATTAGTGGAGATACTCAAAAGTGGGAACGGTTCCAAGGGTCATAGCGTGGTAGTGGGCATTGTTACCAATAACCAAGATCCTGAAGAGCAGGGGCGAGTCAAGGTTAAGTTTCCTTGGCTGGCAGACCAGATAGAAAGCCAATGGGCACGGCTAGCTAGCCCGATGGCTGGTAAGGATAGAGGTATGTTCTTTTTACCCGAGGTGGATGATGAAGTAGTCATTGCCTTTGAGCAGGGGGACATGAATCATCCCTATGTGCTAGGGGCGTTATGGAACGGTGTTGATAAGGCACCGGAAGCAAACAGTGATGGCAAGAATAATATACGCAAAATTACTTCCCGAAGTGGGCACGAGATAATCTTCAATGACGATAGCACCACCAGGAAGGAAAAGGTGGAGATTCATACTAAGGCAGGACATCAGATTCTTCTAGATGATTCTGCTGGACAGGAGAAATTAGAGATTAAGGATAAAACTGGCAACAATGTTATCAAAATGGATTCGGTGCAAAACTCTATTGATATTTCCAGCCAAATGAAGCTGAAAATCAAGGCGCAGATGATAGAAATTGAAGCTGGAGCCACAATGACAATAAAAGCTAGCGGGGCGCTCACCATTCAGGGCGCTATGGTGAAGATAAACTAAGTAGTTGCCTGATTTATCAGGCTTAATTAGGAGGATAGAATGCCACTGGCAGCTAGAGTTGGAGATATGACTGCTCATGGGACACCTTTGTCCCCTGGGCCAGGAAGTGTGAATGTTTTGATAGGTGGTATGCCTGCATGGAGAGCAACTTCAGACTTCCACACTTGTCCTTTGGTCGAGGGTGGAACCGTTCCCCATGTGGGTGGTACGGTTCTGGTGGGTAGTATGACAGTGCTCATAAACAATCTCCCTGCTGCTAGGCAAGGGGATGTAATTGTGGAAAGCGGGCCTCCTAATTCCATTGTCATGGGGTGTCCCACAGTTATGATAGGATGATGAAATGGCAAAGTTAAACGGCACAGGTAGAGATATTATAGGCACCGGATGGGGCTTTCCTGTAACTATTGACGGAGGCGGCGGGATAGTCCTTTCACAGCGCGAGCAAGATATAGAGGAATCAATTCGCATTATCCTATCTACAGCCAAGGGAGAGCGACATATGCGCCCCAACTTTGGCTGTGGCATTCATGACCTGGTCTTTCACCCCAATAATGCTACCACCTGGACATTGATTGCATACAATGTAGAGGAGGCATTGGGATGGTGGGAGCCACGCATCAAGATCGCCAATGTAGATGTGCGGACTGACCTTGATGAACCAACCAAGTTGGTTATAAATATTCAATATCAGGTCAAGGCAACTAATGATATGCGCAATCTAGTTTATCCCTTTTATCTATCTACTTGATCTGGGAAAGGAGAGTGGAGAAAAATGGCTTTATCAGCGCCAAATTTGGATGATAGAAAATTTCAGGATATTGTTACTGAGGCCAGAAGCTTGATACCGCGTTACTGCCCTGAATGGACTGACCATAATTTGAGTGATCCTGGTATTACCTTGATTGAACTCTTCGCTTGGATGGTTGACATGCTTCTCTATCGGCTCAACAAAGTGCCTGAGAAAAACTACATAAAGTTTATGGACCTCATAGGGGTTAAGCTCGAGCCGGCGCATCCCGCTGTGGCTGATGTCACTTTTCGATTAACTGCAGCACAACCTGAGCCAGTGGTAATTCCTAAAGGCACAGAGGTGGCTACAGTGCGTACCGAAACTCAGGATGCAGTGACCTTCACCACTGACAGGAATTTAAGAATTATAGTGCCCCAGATGGTGCATTGCTTGGTGACCCGCGATGAAACCACCTTTCATGATTATATGCCAGCATTGAAAAATCCAGATTTGTTGCTTGATATCTTTGAGAAGGTGCCGCAGGAGAATAATGCTCTCTATATCGGTTATAGCGAAAACCTGGCTTCCAATACCCTTGATTTAATTGTTGAAACTAGCATAGAAGGGATCGGGGTTGATCCCAGAAATCCACCATTATCTTGGGAATACTGGGATGCGGAAGAGGGAAAATGGTTGAAATTGAGATTAGAATCTGACACTACAGGTGGACTCAACCGCGAGGGAGAGGTCATTCTTCATGTGCCTTATTCTTGTGGCATGCTAGATGTCAATAGCCAGAACGCTTGCTGGATAAGGTGTCGAGCTATTAAGCCAGCCCCTAGGCAACGTCCTTATACCACTTCTCCGCGAGTGAGGAGCCTCAAATCACAATGTATCGGTGGTACTGTAATGTCGAGCCATGCCTTCAGGGTGACTAATGAGATGGTTGGACGCAGCAACGGCAAAGCTGGACAGAGTTTTTATCTCCATAATACCCCGGTATTGCCTAGAAGGGAAGGTGAGGCGCTTGAAGTATTACGGGAGGATGGAACTTGGGTGCAGTGGCGGGAGGTCAACACCTTTTTGGGCTCTGGAGCAGATGATACTGTCTTTACCCTAGATAGCGTTAGTGGGGAGATTCAATTTGGTCCCAGCGTTCGCCAGCCAGATGGCACGGAGAAACAGTTTGGCAAAATACCACCAAAAGGAGGGCAGCTACGCTTTTCTGCTTACCGTTGCGGTGGTGGAGTGCAAGGAAATGTAGGGGAGAGAACCTTGATTGTGCTTAAGTCTTCCATTCCCTATGTTGCCTGGGTGACGAACTTTCCGCCCGCCTTGGGTGGCACTGATTCTGAGAGCTTGGAAAATGCCAAATTGAGGGCGCCACAATTGTTGCAAGAGCGCACCCGAGCGGTTACCGCCGAAGATTTCGAATTCCTGGCTCAGCAGGCATCGTCAGCAGTGGCTCGTGCTAAATGTGTCACCCATAGCGAAGACCATGGCACTATCCCACCTGGAACGGTGCGCCTGCTTATAATACCCGCTGTCTATAAAACTGATGCTCCTATTTCCAAGGAGCAATTAGTCTTGCCGGACCGAATTCGCCGTGAGGTAGAACATTATCTGGACGAGCGGCGGCTGATTGGCACGCACCTTATAATTGGTGCTCCTGATTATCGTTGGGTTTCTGTTGAAGCAATAATCAAAGCTAAAGTAAGGAATAATCCTATAAGAATAAAGGGCGAGGTGGAGAAAGGCTTGTACAGCTATATTAACCCTGTTTGTGGAGGCTCAGACAAAGCTGGCTGGCCTTTTGGCCGTGACCTTTTCCTTTCAGAACTGTATTCAATATTTCAAGGAGTAGCTGGAGTAGATTATGTCGAGGAGATCAAGCTCTATTCAGTTGACCCTGAAACCGGTCAGCGAGGAGAGGCCGCTAATAAAATAAGCGTTCCACCGGAGGGCTTAATGTGCTCCTACCAGCACCAGGTCACTATAATCTAAAATGGGCGCCAATTATTGATGCTTTAGATTGCACTTGCTAACTTTGAGGATGATAAAAAAATGCAAACCCAAGTAGAAAGCATAGCTGAAGAGGAATTAGGTAGTTCTTATTTGCGATATTTACCTGCTATATACAAAACGGATGAGTTTATTGGCCGTTTCCTATGTATCTTTGAAGATATCCTTCAGCCACTCGAGGCGACGGTGGATAATATCCCATATTATTTTGACTCACATGTGGTGCCGGAGTCATTTTTACCTTGGCTCGCTTCATGGCTGGGGTTAGTACTTGACGAAAGATGGCCCATGAATAAGCGCCGCAAGCTAATAGGCTCGGTAATTGAGCTTTATCGCTGGCGTGGCACAAAAAAAGGTCTGAGCGAATTCTTGAAAATTTACACTGAAGTTACGCCACAAATCACAGAACCAACAACAAGCCGCCCAAAAACGAGCCTTGGCCCTGATACCAAGCTAGGTATTGATACATACCTTGGTGGTGGTGAGCCATTTAACTTTACTGTAACCATTACCGCAGAGGATTTGGCTATGGAGGATATTAACGTTGTGCGGGCTATTATTGAAGCCCAAAAACCAGCGCATACTACCTACACTTTAAGGGTGCTGGAGCAAAGTCCGACGGAAAGAGAGGAATAACATGTCGCTTAAAGATCTAATCAAGTTTCAGTTCAAAAGGGTAAATCCTCATCAGGGACTAGTGTTGGATGCAGATACCTGGAAGGATGAGCAGGATTACCATCGTAACCAGCAAAAGCTGCATACTCTAGCTTTTCATCGCATAGGCATAGTGGAAGGATTGGAGGTGACGGCCAATCGGCCATCGGACTTATCCTTGACAATTTCTCCCGGAGTGGCTGTCAACCCTGAAGGAAATGTCATCGTTGTCTCACAGACACAGCGCTACAACCTAGTATCTAAAGAGAAAGGGCAAATATATTTAGTCATCCAATATCGAGAGATACCTACAGCTTCCGAGGGGGAGCAGGCAACCCGTATTTTGGAAGCTTATAGAATCAGGGAGGTAAGCCACCTTCCCGATGAGCCTTATTTGGAATTGGCTAGGATTAACTTCGACCCCTCTCAAAAGAGCATCACGGATGCTCGGGCTCCTTCTAGTCCCATGGTGAATGAGATTGACCTTCGCTTTCGTCAGTCGGCAAAGATTGCTGCTAAAGAGCAAGCTGCTCAAGAACAAATCGTCTTAGGGCACATAGTGCTAGGGGAGGCTAGCCACGAGCTCCATAGCTATAGTTTGACCACCTTAACCCGTCAAGTCGGTTTCCAAACTAAGTACAGGGCTACCGTGGAGGAATGCGTTTTGGATGAAAGCGTTTCTCAGTGTAGCCTTCTGTATATGGTAGGCAAAGGACCTTTCACCATTGACACCAAAGGTCAGGCTATTTTAGCTTCCTTTATACAAAATGGTGGGACTATATTTGCTGAAGGCTGTGCGGAGGAGCAGCCAGCGGGAGCTAAGGAATTTGGACTAGCTTTCAATCATCTCGCAGAACAACTGGGAGCGAAGTTGGAGGTAGTGCAGCGAGGACATCCCTTGTTAGATTGTCATTATGTATTTTCAACTACTCCACCAGGAGCTCAATCTGAAGGCTTGCTCATGGTAGGGGGACGGCTTATATATAGCAGCTACGACTATGGCTGTGCCTGGCTCGGTGGTCATAGCAATAATCCCTTACCGCGTGATATAATCCGTAGTGCCTTTGAGATAGGTGTTAATATTGTTGTTTATGCCACGAGGATAAAGCAGCGAGGAAGTTACTATGTCTGATAAAATTGGCGTGACTCTCTCATTGGTCACCTTAGAGGTAAATGCCGGCGAGTCTGTGGAGTTCACGGCTACGATACACAATCGCAGCCAGATTGTGGACCAATTTACTATCGGGGTAGAAGGGCTTGACCCTTCCTGGTATGACTTATCCGTGTCTAGCGTATCGCTATTTCCTGGCGATAAGGGTGAAGTAAAAATAACCATTCATCCTCCCAAGACTGCCGAGACCAAAGCTGGCAGCTATCCTTTCACAGTTAAAGCTGTCTCTGGTGCTGATCCACAGGAATTTACCGCTGCGGAAGCATCGCTGGCAGTGCGCACCTTTGCCGGTCTAGGCGCAGAAATGTCTCCCACGCGAGTGGTAGGGCGAAGCGGAACATACATTATCACTCTAAACAATCAGGGCAATGCTGATGTCACCCAGAGCTTTGAAGCTAGCGACCCTGAAGAGGCGCTAAGTTATACCTTCAAGCCTAAGGAAATCACAGTTCCAGCCGGGGGCAGCGCCACAGTTGAGCTTTCTGCCCAGCTTAAAAAGAAACCAAAGGTAGAGGGAGAAAAGGAATATCCCTTCCAGGTGGTGGTTAAACCAACTGGGGCAGACAAGTTTTCCCCCGAAGCCAAGACACTCAATGGACAGTTGGTTTATGAACATAAAGCTCGTCCCAAGCCAAGGATACCTCGGTGGCTAATAGCACTCATAGCAGTGGTAGCAGCGGTGATAATAGGACTTCTTTTGTTCCATAGCTGTGCTATTTCACCACCCAAGATCACCTCCTTTGAATATAAGCCTTTTGACGATGGATATATGCTTCTTTGGTCTGCGGAAGGCGCTGCCGAGGGCAACATAAATGGGGGACCTGTGGAGGAAGAAAAACTGGGCAAAGGAAGCATGCTAGTCCATCCTACCACGCCCACCAAATATGTGCTTAAGGTGAGCAATCGAGCTGGCGAGGATAGTGCCGTTGTTATTATCCAGCCTCCCCCCACTATTGAATTTTTCCGGGCCGAATGGATTGAGAGAAGTTTTCTGCTTACTTGGAGTGTTAAGGAAGCTGACGAAGTTTGCCTAAATGGTAAGCGCATTGGCATTCAGGGGAATATGGAGGTGCATCCAGATGAGCCTATTGAATATGTGCTCACTGCTAAGAATGAAGGAGGTGAAGTTGAGGAAAGCAGAAATGTGACTCCATCTGCCGTAACTGTGGCATCTCCCAACGGAGGCGAGGAATGGTTCGTGGGCTCTGTCCATAACATAAGGTGGGAAATTAGCAACCCTGAGATAGATGGCTCACCTATTGAGCCCGGGATACGGGATATGCGCCTGGAGTATTCTATCGATGGTGGAAATGCCTGGCGCCTTCTTGGTACACTGAAGCCCCAGACAACTTTTTCCTGGACAATCCCCAATACTCCCTCCAGAAGATGCTTGGTAAGAGCAACTATTTACGGCTCCGGGGATAACATCTTGAGGCAAGATACTAGCGATGAGCTTTTCACTATCACTGCTCAAGGCTCGGTGGAGTTGTTGAGGCCAAAGGAAGGTGAGCAAATCCCAGCCCGTGACAGGTATCGCATTACCTGGGAAACCGAAGGCGCAGGCATTGACCATGTGAGCCTGGCCTACAAGGTAGAAGGCAAAAGTTGGCATACTATTGGAAGTAACTTACCCAATACAGGCAGTTATCTTTGGACAGTGCCAAATTATAAAGACGCTAGATGCTATTTACGAATCATTATTTATGGTTCGGAGGACAATAAGTTGGACAGCGATACAAATGGCCCCTTTTTGATTTATGGAGGTGAATTGCCTCCTTCCTAACTAGAGATACATGTCAGATAGAACCAAAGTCAACCTGACGCCTTCAGCGCTTCAAGTAAACGCTGGTGGAGAGCCAGTTGATGCCGCTGTCGCAGTGCAAAACTTAGGTGAGATTGTAGACAGGTTCTCTTTTCACATAGATGCTTTGGACCCCGCCTGGTTTACCTTCTCTGAATTGAGCGTGTCGCTTTTCCCTAATGATAGCGCCCAAGTGCGAATCAGATTTCAAGTTCCTAAGAATGAAGGCATCAAATCAGGTACCTATCCTTTTAATCTGCGAGTAGTCTCAGATAGCAATCCTGAGGAATATTCCACCGTTCAAGGTAGTTTGGAAGTTAGCCCACTAGCCGAGTTTCACCTTGATATGAGCCCAAAGCGAGTAGAGACTCGTAAAAAAGCTGACTACAAAATTACTCTGGCTAATTCGGGCATTTCCGACCTAACTTTTAATTTAAAGGCTAGAGACACCGAGGAAGGCTGCCGCTTCCAGTTTATTCCTGAGGTTCCAGTCGTTCCAGCCTGGAAAACTATAGTGGTAAAACTTAGAGGACAGCCTAAAAAGCGGCCCTGGGTAGGTGAAAATAAACGCTATGATTTTACCTTGACTGCCAATATTCAGGACAAGTCAGATAGCAAATCAACAAATGGTGAGCTAATATACCATCCTAAGTGGCATTCTCTCAGACCCTTATGGCGAGTTCTAAAAATCTTACTTATCCTTGCGGTAATTGCTGGGGTGATCTACTTTCTGCTCTCACTGGGTGGTGGCTTGCATCACCTCATCGAGAGCCCGGGAGACTGGCTTAGCCAAGCTCACGACACAGTGAGCCGCTGGTTCTCTAGGTGATCCACTTTCCAAACCCATGACACTCTTGGGTAGTAGTAAATTCATCAAATAGAGTAGCGCATCGCTCCAAATTCCTTGCTTAGGTAGACCACATCATGAAGGTAGGCTTATATCTCCCCGGGTTTCCTCAACCATGAGGCAATGCAAATATAACTCCGGCTCTACCCTGGCTGGCATGGGAAGATAATACTACCATCAGTCTTACAACATCAAGCTAGAGTAGAAGCAGAGAGGACAAGATTGCAAAACACCGTGGATAGCATAACCCAGCGTCAGCATCTGATAAAAGCTGATTTTGAGGTTGCTCTGCAATTGGCGATAGAGCTGGATTTCCTCTTCGAGAGGGGTAATTTTGATGAAAGGCGACTACTCTGCGAGATGGTGTTTAAGCATGTTTACCTCGAGGATGGGAAAATATCAATGGTAGAATTAAATACCCCATTTGGCTTAATTGCCACCAAAGCGAATGGTTCGGGGACTGTCTTGAATGGCTGCCGAGCCTGGATTCGAACCAGGGCTTAAGGATCCAAAGTCCTCCGTGCTACCGCTACACAACTCGGCATCTCCCAATTTGGTGCCGAAGGTCGGATTCGAACCGACACGGGAGTTGCCCCCCAACAGTTTTTGAGACTGCCGCGTCTACCATTTCGCCACTTCGGCATTTAAAGTGCCGAGGGGCGGAATTGAACCGCCGACACGCGGATTTTCAGTCCGCTGCTCTACCCCTGAGCTACCTCGGCATCAGGGATATTCTAGGGTTTCTTCTCTTTAGTGTCAAGCAAGCTAGCCTTGCAAGTTTTTATTGTCACCCTGAACGAAGGGAAGGGTCTTGAGATTCTTCGGTCGCGGAGTTTACCCTGAGCTGTGTGGGATTCTTTCCCTTCACTTCGTTCAGGGCTTCGGCTTACACGCTCAGAATGACAGGGTGAAGGGCTCTCTCAGAATGACAAAAAGCGAAGGGCTCGCTCAAAATGACACTGGCGTGAATGGTTAATGATGTGGCATGGCTATTTATGGCTAGGAATATCGTTGCTGGCTTATCCTTTGTATTTAGTTTCTAAGTGGTTGTCTAGTAGAAAGGAATCGGGATATACTTTAATCGCGAAGGCAAGGAAGGAGATTAAATTATGTTAATGATACTGCTCTCTCGTGATTTAGAGAACAAAATCAAGCAAGTCTCAGTGCAGAAGAAGATGGATGAGAGTTCCATTATTACTAGTGCCTTAAAATATTACCTGCCATTGATCGAAGAGGGATTAGAGGATGAATTTGAAATGTGGGATACTTTGAGCGATGAGGCACTGATTAGTTTTGAAGGTAAGTTAGAGATATGAAATGAAGGTTGGAGATGTTTATCTTGTTGAGCTTCCTGAGGCCAGTGGGCATGTGCAGATGAGGAAACGACCTGCGATAATTGTTCAAAAAAGGAATATAATTTGCCTACAGCATTGATAGTTCCGTTAACTACAAGGATAAAAGCGTTGGATTTCGCTGGAACCATGCTGATTGAGCCAGATGATAAGAACCACCTGGATAAAAATCAGTAGCTTTGGCATTTCAATTGAGAGCTATTGACAGAAAGAGACTATCTCAAAAGATTGGGGAACTCAAAGCGGACCAAATTACTAAGCTGCAAGATTTGATAAAAGAGTTAATGTAGAGCAACTGCTCAGCCACCCCTATGTCACCCTGAACGAAGTGAAGGGTCTTGAGATTCTTCGCGGAGTTTATCCTGAGCGCCAATAAGATTCTTCGCTTCGCTCAGAATGACAAAAAGCGAAGGGCTCAGAATGACAAAAAGCGAAGGAATAACACGGAGAAATGTTAAACAATCTGCTAGCTTTGGCCACCGGGCTTGACCAAGGGAATATGAGCAGCGCAGAGGGGGCATTCCTTAGCCGAATAAGTTATAGTCGGAGCACGAAGGCAACTAAAGAAGGGCACGCCAAAATCTACCTTTCCCTGGCTGCGGTCGACAAGCACCCCAATGCCCACGATAACGCCTCCAAATCTATCTACAGCGCTCACCGTTTCTCGAATCGAGCCACCTGTGGTCAGGATGTCGTCAACGATAAGGATATGTTCACCAGCCATAATATCGAAGTCCCGTCGGAAGACTCTTATTTCTCCTTCTTTTTCAGCGAAGATGCTCCTTACTCCCAGTTGACGGGCAGTCTCAAAGGCAAGGATAATGCCTCCGGTGGTTGGTCCGGCAACCACTTCTATTTTTTCATTTTTGAAGTGTTGGGCAATAAGGCGACACAGTTTCTCAGTATAATGGGGGTATTGCAAGATGCGAAACTTCTCCCAGTAAACAGGCGAATGCAATCCAGAAGCGAGCAGGAAATGACCTTCCTTTATTGCCCCGGCCGCTTTGAATATCCCCATTACCTCATCACTCAACTTACGCCTCCAACTAGACTGCAAACTACCATCTCTTGCCCATCCCTTTCAGCCAACTCTGGGTAGCTATAATGCTTTATCACTTCCCATTTGCCTGGTGGCCAGTAGATAAGCCATGCTTTACCAATCATATTATCGCGAGGTACAGTGCCCCAGCAGTGCGAATCATTAGCATTGTTACGGTTGTCTCCCAGCACGAAGTATTCATCTGGGGTGATTTTTTTAGGGGGCACGGTATAATGCGGCGGCTCCCTGATATATTCTTCTTCCAAGGGAATGCCATTGATGAAAACCTTGTTATCTTTGACCTCTACAATATCACCAGGCAGCCCAATGGCTCGTTTGATGAAGGGATAGCGCGAGTGGAGCTCTTCAGGTGGATTAAAGATGACTATGTCCCCTCGTTCAGGATCCGAGAAGAAATAGCTTGCCTTGCTTACCATAATCCATGCACCTTCTTCAATGTTTGGCAGCATACACGAATATTGCACCCGGTAGCCCTGCACAGTAAGTCGGAGAAGACCAAAAATAGCAATGGCTATAAGAATGGTTATGCCAACTTCGCGGAGGATTTTCATTTATGAAAGCTATTCTATCATTCATTCCCAAACTTGTCTCTTGCCCTTGCCCAATGATAATATATTGCTAGTGGGCCGCTAGCTCAACTGGTAGAGCAGCTGACTCTTAATCAGCAGGTTCAGGGTTCGAGTCCCTGGCGGCTCACCAAGTTTATACCAAGATCTATGATGTGCTTTGATTGATATGAACCTCGCTCCCAAAGTTCAATTCCTCAGGGAGAAAGTTGTAACTCGTAGACCTTTCCAAATATCAGCCTTTATCTTGATTCTTGCCCTTTCCATGGGGCTCTTCTTCCTTGCCCGCTCTTATCTGGATTTAGAGAAATTGCTTGTTTATGGTTATTCGGGGTCTTCCTGATAAACTTTATTTGCTGTGCCACTATTATTTTCCCCATTCTCGGGGAGGTGGCTAACATCGCAGCCGGGACTACTTTAAATCCCTTGTGGCTGGGCATAATAAGCAGCACAGGAGCTACTATAGGTGAGCTTACTTGCTACCCTTGCTGGCTATTTGGGAAGGAAGGTAATTATTGGCGAATATTCAGGGAAATATAAGCAAGCGGAATTCTGGCTGAAGCGCTATGGAAGTCTTGCTGTTTTCGTTTTTGCTATTTTGCCAATCCTTGTTTTTGACCTCCTGGGGCTTGCTGCAGGGTCGTTCAAGTTTCCCCTGTGGAAATTTATTCTTGCCTGCTGGGCTGGTTGGCTGATTAGATGTCTTGCTGAGGCTTACTTGGGGTGGGGGGCATTTGGTTTCTTGCCTCAGCTATGGTGATTTATATAAAGCGAATTAAGTAGTCGCACATAAGTTTGTAGAGATCAAATCCTAGGCAATATCAAAAATTAAAGATAAAAAATCAAAATTACAGTTCAAATGAGCCATACTTTTCCTTTAAGCTAGCTGCTATTTCCAGCAGGTTCGATGCCGTGGAGAAGTCGTACCTAACATAGCCACCAGAGTCCAGAACCTCCACCAGTTTGTCCCAACCAGCTTCTGTGATGCTCTCAGGCGTTATTATTCTATCCCTCTCAAACTTCCTTGTAGGTTCTCTTTGCTATCATGGTCATAAAGACGCTTCCATTAGATCCTTTAGCCGTGCCACCGCTGGAGGCAAAATTTCCCCTATCCCTTCACAGAATCGCAAGTGAGCCACCCGGTCGAATAGAGTTTCGCCTTGGTTGATGATTGCGAGCCTGGCTCCATGTTCCAGAGCCACTTTGGGCACATCAGCAGCTGGAGTAACCACGAGGCTGGAGCCAACAACTATGAAAAGGTCGCATTTTGCTGAGTGATGGTAAGCATCTGCCATTGCTTTTCGAGGCAAAGATTGACCGAAATTAACCACGCTGGAAACTAGCTTGCCATCGCAAAGGGGGCAAATATCTAAATCAGGAAATCTATCCATTTCAAATTCACAGCGGGTGCATCGCAGCTTGGTGACATTGCCATGCAGCTCAGCCAACAAATCTAAGCGAATCCCCGACTTCAAGTGGAGGTCGTCCACATTTTGTGAGATGAGAAAAGCTAATTTGCCCAGTTTCTGTAGCTCTACAATAGCCATATGCCCTGCATTAGGCTCTACTGAATCAAAAGGCCGACTTTTTGTGGGTAGTCCTTTTGCCTGGCGAGTCCAGATGCCATCAGGTCCTCGAAAGTCAGGCAATCCTGATTCTGTGCTGATGCCGGCGCCGGTGAAGACCACCAGATACTTTGCATCAAACATCCAGTGAGCTAAGGTTTTGATTCGTTGGGCTAAATCCGATGATGACATTTACTGCTATACTATATTATAGGTTAAGGAAATTGTGAAATGTTGTCTTTATTTTGTCACCCTGAGCGAGATTCTTCGGTCGCTTCTCTCCCTCAGAATGACAAAAAGCAAAGGGTTCAGAATGACAAGCGGGTTGCTAAATGCCCCAAATATTACGGAGGTGAAAGATGGATTATACCAAAATTTTAACAGATATTATTTCCATTGATACTTCTATTCCGCCGGGCTTGAATTATGGCGAGGTAATCGATTATCTCCAACCTTTGTTTGAAGGAGTAGGCTTTGAAACCAGGAAGATTTATATTCCTAAAGAACATGCTGATGGAGGAGAAGGAAGAGTCAACCTTATTTGCCATAGGAGAGAACCAGGAAAACCCAGGTTGATTTTCTATGGTCACATCGATGTAGTTCCTGCTGAAGGATGGGATGCTTTCCGTCCCAGAGTGGCCAATGGAAAGATATATGGTCGAGGGGCAGCCGATATGAAAGGAGCGATTGTTGCTTTGCTTCTCGGCTTAGAAGATCTCAAGGGAAAACCCTTGAAATATGACACCTCAGTAATGATTACCACCGATGAGGAAACAGGTCAGGCTAGTCAAATCCGCTATTTAGCCCAATTTTTACAACCTGTGGCTGGAGCTTATGTTTTTAGTCTCGATTCTAGCTTCGGTTATGTGGGAATAGCCAATCTCGGGGTGGTTCATATGGATATCAAAGTGAAAGGGAAATCAGTTCATTCAGGATTATCTCATTTAGGAGAGAATGCTGTGGAGAAAGCAAACCTCTTGGTGACTGCCCTTCTCAACCTTAAAAATAAAGTGGTTCAGAGAAAATCAGCCGTTGATGTTCACCCTGACACAGGGCTTGCCAAAATGGAATCAAGATTGAATATAAATAAGATTGAAGGTGGGCTTAAAGTCAATATCGTCCCTGACCAGTGCTTAATCTCTGTGGATAGGAGATTAATTCCCGAAGAAAATTTAGAGGAGGCGGAAAAGGAATTGATGGATACCCTCTCCTCAGTCAAAGGAGTAAATTGGGGGGTGGACAGCATTTACAGAATTCCCACTGTGCCCCCTTGTCAGTCCCCAATTGTGGATGAATTAGCCGGGATAATCAAAGAAGTCACCGGCCAGAGTGGCAGGTTTGGCGAGATGGGCTCTGGGGATTTGCCTTATATTGTTACCTCGGAATGGGGCGCCAAGGAATTTGGGCTGGGGGTAATTAGAGCGGAATGCAATATCCATGGCAAAGATGAATTTGCTTATCAAAAGGATATCGAGGATTTGGCTGAAATAATCTCACGATTCCTTTCACCTGTTTGAGACTGTTTATTTTGTCACCCTGAGCGCTAATAAGATTCTTCGCTTCGCTCAGAATGACAAGAAGCGAAGGGATCAGAATGATATGAAGTGAAGGGCTCGCAATGACAGGAAAAATTTGCGCAATGCTTTATGCGGTCAACTGTAACGCAATTCAGAAAGGTTACCAGAAACGGGGTCGAGTATCGATTCGACCCATTAACTCAGGACCAATGCCGCATAAACCCTGCTAGAGCCAAAAGGGTTAAGCAAACTGGAAGCGACATCGGGCTCAGCGAAATAATCAACAAATCAAGAGAGACTTGTCCGTTTTGCCCCGGAAGGGTGGAAGAGAAAGCGACCGAGTTTTCCTGGAAGAAGGGGAGAATAAAACTCGGAGAAACCATGATTTCCCCCAACTTATATCCTTTTGGCGAAAATCACGCTGTTGGGATCATAAGCCAGGCACATTTCCTCGATTTGGATAAATTTAGCCCAAAGATGCTCGAAGATAATCTAATTGCAAGCAAAAGCTATATCCGTTCGGTATATGAAAAGGACAGAGAAGCGCTTTGGCCTATCTATGTCTGGAACTATATGCCGCCCAGCGCTGGAAGCATAATACATCCCCATGTTCAAATTCTGGTGGAAAGTGAGCCGCTTCCCACACAAGCTAAACTTCTGAAAAAGGGCGAGGAGTATTTTAATCATAATGGTCAAATTTACTGGGAAGAGTTAGTTGAGCAGGAAAGAAAGTTAAAGGGAAGATTTATTTGTGATAATGATAGCTTATTTGTGGTAGCAAGCTTTGCCCCACGAGGCTTCAACGAAATCCAATTCATATTCGAGAAAGCAAGCTCTTTAACTGAGTTGGATGAACGGCAAATAGCTGATTGCCTTGTAACGGAGTCTATACCAGCGATGCCGGTCCCTTTGAGAGGTTATGCGATGTATGGGTCATTGGTACCTTGCCAGAAGTGGTTGCCGAAGAACTAAGGCTTCTCTTCGAGATAAAATATCTTTTATTCTCTTGTTCTGCCTTATAGTCTTGTTAAATCCATAAAAGTCCTGTATAATCCAAATAAGAGGTAAAGGATATGGAAAGACTTATGACAGTTGCTGAAGTGGCGGATTATTTAAGACTTAATCGGGAGGTAGTGCTTCGGAAAGCGCGAAAGGGGGAGATCCCGGCAGTCAAGGTAGGAACTAAAACTTATAGGTTTTATAAAGGACAGCTTGATAAATGGCTCGAAAGTAAGTCTACCATAAAAGGGAAGTTTGGGGCCCCATCCTACTCTTTGGGAACTAAAGGCCATTTAGGTAGAGGGGATTTTTCATCCGTCGTCGCCTCAGATAAAGAACAACAATTGGCTGTTCTTGCAGAGGCTAGGAAACTTCAAGCTAAAATTGAGAGGAGAGTGGGTAAACCCTTGCCCAACTCAGCAGAAGAAATCCGAGCTTTAAGAGAGGAGCGAGTTCGCCGTGCCTCTTAAGGTATGTGTGGACGCTAGCCTGGCAATAAAGCTGGTTGTTCGGGAATCTTTTAGTGACTGTGCTTTAGCTCTTTGGCAAAATTGGATAGAGAATAGCACGGAGTGTATTGCTCCTCCCCTTTTCCCTTTTGAGGTATCCTCAGTTATTCGGAACAAATATGTCAGGAAACAGCTAACCGCAGAGGAAGCAGAGAAATCATTTAACCTCTTTACCAAGCTTGACTTTACAATACTAATGCCGGAAGCATTATTAAAAGAGGCATGGGATATGGCTAGAGAATTTAGGCAGCCCACTCTTTATGACACAACTTACCTGGCATTGGCTAAGCTATGTAATTGCGAATTTTGGACTGCGGATAAGGT
>CAZPDE010000004.1:0-35119 GCA_964585315.1 uncultured Dehalococcoidales bacterium
TGTATTGGAAATCGATACCCTCTCCAGGCTCATCTTGTATTGGAAGAGACTGTCAGTTGACATTGCGCTTGCCCTTAATTTATACTAATGAGCTAAAAGCTGCCCGAGTGGCGCAATGGTAGCGCAACCGACTTGTAATCGGTAGGCTAGCGGGTTCGAGTCCCCTCTCGGGCTGGATTAGATTTTTTTTGGTAGTTTATGTTAAACTTAAAATAGGGAGGGGTGCCGGAGTGGTTAATCGGAGCAGTCTGTAAAATTGCCGCCCGTATGGGCTACGTAGGTTCAAATCCTACCCCCTCCACCATGTATGGTAAAGTATGCCCACATAGCTCAGCAGGTAGAGCACGTTCTTGGTAAGAACGGGGTCACCAGTTCGAATCTGGTTGTGGGCTTTAGGTAAAGGAGGTTAACTGAAATGGCGAAAAAAGCTTATGAGCGTGTTAAAGAGCATATCAATGTGGGCACCATAGGGCATGTTGACCATGGCAAGACCACGCTGACTACAGCGATGACTCAGGTATTATCTAAAGCTGGTCTCACTGAGTTCCGACCTTTTGATTCTATAGATAACGCTCCTGAGGAGAAAGCCAGAGGATTGACAATCGCCATCGCCCATATTGAGTATGAGACTGAAAAGCGTCATTATTGTCATGTTGATTGTCCTGGGCATGCTGACTATATCAAAAACATGATAACTGGAGCAGCTCAAATGGATGGAGCTATTTTGGTGGTTGCTGCTGATGATGGTCCTATGCCCCAAACCAGGGAGCATATCCTTCTAGCTCGGCAGGTGGAAGTTCCTCGCATAATGGTGGCTCTCAATAAGGTAGACTTGGTAGACGACCCTGAGTTATTAGACTTGGTAGAAATGGAGGTTAGAGACTTACTGAAAAAGTATAACTTCCCTGGCGATGAAGTCCCTATTATACGACTAAGTGCGCTCAAGGCTCTGGAATGCGGCTGTGGCAAAAGGGAATGTCCTTGGTGTGGTCAAATATGGAAGTTGTTGGATGCTATAGATGAATACATTCCTATGCCACAAAGAGATAAGGATAAGCCCTTCCTGATGCCAATAGAGGATGTATTCAGCATCAAAGGAAGGGGGACTGTGCCTACAGGAAGAGTGGAGCGTGGAGTAATTAAGGCTGGTGATGAGGTAGAGATAGTAGGATTGAGGGAGACCAGGAAGACAGTGGCAGTTAGCTTGGAGATGTTCCATAAGACGATGAATGAAGCGGAGCCCGGTGATGCTGTTGGAGTGCTGCTGCGAGGTGTAGATCGCGATGAGATAGAGAGAGGTCAAGTTATGGCAGCACCAGGCACAATCAAGCCTCACACCGAAGCTGAGGCTGAAGTATACATATTGACTAAAGAGGAAGGTGGCAGGCATACTCCTTTCTTCAATGGGTATAAGCCTCAGTTTTATATCAGGACTATGGATATCACAGGAAGCATAACTCTCCCTGAGGGTGTGGAAATGGCCATGCCTGGTGATAGCTTGGCTCATATGAGCATTAAAACTATCTCTCCTGTAGCTATGGAGGATGGATTGCGTTTTGCTATCAGGGAGGGTGGTAAGACAGTAGGTGCTGGCGTGTTTACTAAAGTGAGTGCATAGATACGGGTTCGATGAAAATGCTGCGAATTTTTAGGGTGTAATAAACATGGCTAAGAAGAAAGGTGAGTCGCGTACAATCATCCACTTGGCTTGTAACCAATGTCAGCAAAGGACATATACCACTGTTAAGAATAAAAAGAACGATCCACAGAGGTTGGAGCTGAAGAAATATTGTCCGCATTGTCGTATTCATACCCTTCATCGAGAAACAAAGTAATGTTAGCTGCGAGCGAAGGGAAGCAAACTGCATGACAAGTCATGCCAAGAAGGCTAAAACTGTTAAGCTTGCCTCTACTAAGAAGTCGAGATTCAGTTTCTTTAGCGAGGTGGTAGCTGAGCTAAGAAAAGCACACTGGCCAACAAGGCAGGAAGCTTTAAGATTAAGTGTGCTGGTTCTTATTGTATGTCTCGTTGTAGGAGCTATCTTAGGTGGTTTAGATTATGTTTTCTTTAGATTGTTCAAAGCTTTACTTCCAGGAGGATAGCTAATGCTTAATGGGGAGTGGTATTTATTATATGTCTCCTCTGGACATGAAGAGCAGTCCAAGAGGAAATTAGAGCAGCGTATTAAATATATGGATGCTGGTGATAAGATATTCGATGTGGTGATACCCACAACTAAGGAGATTGAAATCAAAGCTGGGAAGCGCCGCACCATAAATAGGAAGGCTTTCCCGGGTTATATCATGGTTAATATGAAATTAGATGAGCACGGTTGGGATATAGTGCGCAATACCCCTGGGGTTGCTGGCTTTGTGGGCACTGGTGCCAAACCTCTCCCTTTAGCAGAACAAGAGGCAAATACCATCTTGCAGCGCATGGAGGATGCTCCTTCCGAGGTTAAAATGACTTTTAATGAAGGAGACAGCGTGCGCGTGACGAGTGGTCCCTTTATAGATTTTATTGGCAAGGTGGACCAAATTAATCCAGACAAAGGTAAGGCAATAGTCTTGCTGTCCCTTTTTGGTAGGGAAACGCCTGCGGAATTAGACCTTTTGGTAGTGGAGAGGATATAGCAAGTGTTAGAAATTCTAGGAGCTTAGAGTTGGAATGGCAAAGAAAGTTAAAGCAGTTATTAAGTTGCAGGCATTAGCGGGTAAAGCTACTCCAGCGCCACCTGTAGGACCTGCTTTGGGACCATACGGCATTAACATCATGGCCTTTTGTAAAGAATATAATGAGCGTACTGCCTCTCAGGAAGGTTTCATCATTCCTGCCGAGATAACAGTATATGTGGATCGTTCCTTTAGTTTTGTGACTAAGATGCCACCTGTTTCTGATTTATTACGGCGTACTTTAGGAGTGGACAAAGGTGGCGGCAATCCCGGAAATGAAAAAATAGGCAAGATAAGCAAGGATAAGATTTATGAGATTGCGCGAGGTAAAATGAAAGATCTCAATACTGCTGATATTGATAAAGCGGCAAGCATTGTTGCCGGCACAGCTCGAAGCATGGGAATAGATGTGGAATAGATTTTGGTTCTCTAAAAATGCGTAGAATTTTGAGGGTATAAGTAAATGGCGAAGCATGGTAAGAAATACGAAGAAGCCAGTAAACTGGTAGATAAATCCAAAGCTTATTTGCCTGAAGAAGCTATTGACTTAGCCAAGAATACTTCCTACACCGGATTCGATGAGACTGTTGAGCTCCATTTGAAGATGGGAGTAAATCCGCGTAGTGCTGACCAGCAAGTGCGGGGTGTGGCGCTATTGCCTAACGGATTGGGGAAAAAGAAGCGTGTGCTTGTCTTTACTCAAGGTGAGGCGATAAGGTTAGCTGAGGAAGCAGGGGCCGATTATGCCGGCGCAGACGAGCTTATCAAGCAAATTGAAGGTGGCTGGCTTGAATTTGATGCATCTATAGCCACTCCTGACATGATGCCTAAAGTAGCGAAGCTGGGGCGTATTTTAGGGCGGCGAGGATTGATGCCTAATCCCAAATCTGGCACTGTGGTATCACCTCAGGACTTGCCTCGGGTTGTGAGCGAAGCTCGCAAAGGTAGAGCTGAGTTTCGTTTGGATAGAACGGCCATTATCCATTTGCCTATTGGCAAGATCAGTTTTGACAAGGATAAACTCTTGGAAAACCTGGTTGCAGTGGTTGAAGCTGTAGTTAAAGCAAAACCCAGTGGGGCTAAGGGACAATACATCAGAAGCGCCTCTCTGTGTACCAGCATGGGCCCTGGATTTAAGCTGGATATTGCATCCATGCTAGGTTTAGCTAGATGATAGTTGCCTGATTTAGCAAGTTTGATTGGCTGAAGAGAGCTTAATTAAAAATAACAATCATTCACCCAGTGTCATTGCGAGGGGCGAAGCCCCGAAGCAATCTCAGAGGGGTGGAATTGTCGCCAATGACAGCAGGTACCCTGGGGGGTTAAAATCTGTCCTTGACCATAGCGGAGAGGAAGGAACTCCTGCCGAGGCATAAGCCAGCCCTGTGTCAGCGGCACAGGGCTTTTTGTTATAGATTTCGCTGGCTTTGCCACGAAAATTTAATCGAAGTATTTCCTCTCCCTTAACAGGAGAGGTTAGGTGAGGGAGAATATGTTAAAAGAAAAGAAGATACAGATAATCGACAAACTAGCCGAGGATTTATCTCGAAGCAGCATCATCATTGCTACCAACTACAAGGGTCTGCCTGCCAAGCAGATGGCTGAGTTGCGCAACGCTTTAGCAACCACGGGAGCCGAGTATCATGTGGTCAGGAACACCTTAACCTGCTTTGCTGCTGACAAAGCAGGTAAGAGACAGTTAATGGATATAATTGAAGGTCCCGTAGCTTTAGCCTTTGGCTATGGGGACATAGTTAATCTAGCTAAAGTTCTCAACCAATATATCAAATCCACAGAATCGATGTTGCAAATTAGAGGTGGATTGTTAGGAGAACGAATACTTACGGCAGAGGAAGTGATAAGTTTGGCTAACTTGCCACCCAAAGAGGCTCTCATCTCCCAGCTAATAGGTCAATTGAGAATTCCTATAAGCACTTTACATAATGTTCTGAATTCCCCATTGCAAGGGCTATTGAATGTGCTACGGGGAAGGGCTGAAAAATCTAGTGAATAGGGGCTGTTTAGAAATGTAGTTGCCCAATTTACTCTTGCGAGTGTGTGCCTGATTACCCAAGGCAACTACAAGAGGGTAAACCCTAAGCACGAAATTCGAAATACTAAAGGAAGGTCAAAAAGCAAAAATCAAGATGCAAAATGACAGAGCAACAATAAATAAAAGATAAATTTGTTTAGGATTTAGAGCTTAGAATTTATAATGAAGGAGGGAAATATGTCACCAGAGGAATTAAAGGAAGAAACTAAAGAAGAGGCGGAGGAAAAGAAACCTTCAAAGGCAAAGATGAAGGCTAAAGGGTTAACCAAAGAGGAAATTATTGTAGCCATTAAGGATATGACGGTGATGGACCTGGCTGATTTGGTTAAGACCTTGGAGAGTGAATTTGGAGTTAGCGCTGCTCCTGTAGCGGTAGCGCCCTCGTCAGCTCCTGGCAAGCCATCTGAAGCAGCTCCAGAAGAGGAAAAAACGGAATTTAGCGTCACCTTAAAGAGCTTTGGGGAAAGGAAAATCGAAGTTATTAAGACAGTGCGTGAATTAACCACTTTAGGATTAAAAGAGGCCAAGGATTTGGTAGAAGCCGCTCCACAAGTGGTAAAAGAGGGCATTTCCAAAGAAGAAGCCAATATAATAAAACAGAAGTTGGAAACTGCCGGAGCCACTGTAGAAATAAAGTAAAATCAAAAGCTTTGGTAGATGGGTTTGTGCAACAAGCTCTTTGACTTTTAGTTTTGAGGTAACATGCCACTTGCCAGTTGTCAAGCTATTCTGGAGATGGGAGGCCTTTTTATCCTTTTGGGCGTCGTTTTTATCCTGTGGAACAGGAAGGAGAAGAGAAAATATTATAACTCTATATTATTAACCCGGAGGGATATGAAGGAGTTTATGACTCATGAGCCAGAGCGTCCCTGGCTAAAAGCCTGGCAGATAGGTGGCAGAATTTCCCTCATCGTTGGCATCATGCTAGCGATTGCTGGTGGGGTTCTGTGGCTCACACAAAATCCTCTCCCTTGAAGGGAGAAGATTAAGGTAAGGGAGAGCTTCTTAACTTATTTCCTTGTGTCGATACTGTAGAGCTTCAGCTATATGATATGTTTTGATGATTTCGCTGTTCTCCAAGTCAGCAATGGTGCGGGAAAGCTTGAGAATGCGGTGGAAGGCACGGGCAGTAAGGTGAAGCTGCTTCATAGCGGTGCGAAGTAAGTTTTGTGCTGCTGATTCTACAACGCAGAATGCCTTCACCTCTCTAGGCGTCATATCAGAATTGCACCTTAGCTTCGTCCCCCGAAAACGCTCAAGCTGTATTTCATGAGCTGCTTTTACTCTTTCTCTAACTCTCTCCGAGCTTTCTACAGGCTTATCCTCGGTGAGCTTTTCGTAATCTATGTGGGGGACATCAACAAAGATATCAATGCGGTCCAGCAACGGCCCGCTTATTCTCTTGTGATAACGGGAGATTTCTCTCGGTGAGCATTTACATTCCTTAAACGGGTCACCATAATAGCCGCAAGGGCAAGGGTTCATAGCTGCCACCAGCATAAAGCTAGCGGGAAAGGTAACACTACCATGGACACGGCTAACGGTAACTGTTCTGTCTTCTATTGGCTGGCGCAGCGATTCCAAAGAGGTATGTCCAAACTCAGGGAATTCATCCAGAAAGAGCACCCCGTGATGCCCCATGCTTATCTCTCCAGGTCGTGGCCATTGTCCTCCTCCAACTAAACCGGCGTGTGAGATAGTGTAATGTGGAGAGCGAAAAGGGCGCTCTACAATGATAGGAGTATCTTGTGGCAGCAGTCCGCTGACACTGTAAATCTTAGTGACCTCTATAGCCTCTTCCATGGTTAACTGAGGCAATATCGAGGGCAAAGAACGGGCTAGCATGGTTTTGCCACTTCCCGGCGGTCCGCACATGAGTATGTTGTGTCTCCCTGCCGCCGCTATCTCCATAGCTCTCTTAGCATGCTCTTGGCCCTTAATGTCAGCAAGGTCAAAGGCGTAATTAGGGCGAACCTCTTGCTGCCAGTTTGTCTCACTGTGGTATTCTGGGATGCCTATTTCACCCTGGAGATGAGTAACCAATTGAGCTAGCGATTCTACGGGGAATATGTGCATGTTATCTACCAGGGATGCCTCTTTAGCATCATCTAAAGGCACAAACACCGTAGATACGCCTTTATCTCTAGCTAAAGCTACCATGGGCAATATGCCATGAGTATGACGTAGCTTCCCATCCAGAGATAGCTCCCCCAAAAAGACGGTATGGGAGGGGTCAGCATTTAGCTGTCCCGAACTGAGTAATATGCCTATGGCTATGGGCAAGTCATAAGCAGGGCCTTCCTTTTTTAAGTCCGCTGGAGCTAAATTGACAGTAATACGCCTGATGGGGAACTTGTAGTTAGAATTTCTTATAGCTGACCTTACCCTCTCCCTTGCCTCTTGCACCGCCTTGTCAGGCAAACCTACAATGGTGAATGAAGGTAATCCTGGAGAGATATCAGCCTCTACTTCCACTAAGGCTCCTTCCAATCCTACTACAGCGCAGCTTGTTACTTTAGCTAGCATATGCTTCCTATTATAGCAGGGAATTTCTTGAGCGACTAATGGGACATACTACACCATGAACCCATGCCCGTACGGAATGTAATCGCAACTTCGGAAAGGGAAGTGGTTCTGGCGGGGAGATGATGAAGGCATCTACCATATGTGGAAATTTTGAGGAACAGGCTATACAACCATGGGAGAACGCAGGAAGTCTCTCATTGTAGGTGGTACTAAAAATGGGGGCACCCCATTGGGACTATCACCCAAGCCGTTGAGGGCGAAACGACTGAAGATGTAAAAGATGTAGTCCCCATACACCAGATGCCTTCCAGGAAATCGAATGGGAAAAGAGAGGTTTTACTCAAATCAATGGTAAACTTGGGTAAGGAACTTGGAACGAGAATCAAGCTGTTTGTTATCCTGTTTGCTCAGGTTTGCTGTTTTGCAGTCGTGAGAAAGCAAATATACCTTATAGTAGGTGATAGTGCGTTTATCAATTGTATCACTACTTATTTTCTACTATGAAAAGCCTTATGAACTTCCTTTAAATGTCTGTTAGTAACATGTGTGTAAACTTGAGTGGTCCTTATGCTTTCATGGCCTAGCATTTCTTGAACAGAACGAAGGTCAGCACCTCTTATTAGCAAGTCTGTAGCGAAAGAGTGTCTTAGGGTATGAGGACTTACTTTGATTGGTAAGCCACATCTTTTTGCATATTTCGTAACAATTTTTTGGATAGACCTTGCTGTCAGTCGCATTTTTTCACCGTTCTTTTGGGTATCTACAGCGCCGCTATATCGGATAAACAATGGCTTGAAATAATCTTGACGCAATTGCAAGTAGCGCTTAATCCATTGCGCAGCCGTATCTGACAAGAAAACTACTCGTAGCTTATTCCCCTTGCCTCTGATACCGAATTCTTGGCGGTCAAAGTCTATCTGGTCACGATTTAATTTCACTAATTCTGCTACCCTCAGTCCTGTGCTAAACAAGGTCTCTAAGATAACTTTGTCCCGCAGTCCTATCTCATTTGATATTTGCGGGCTGTTCAACAACCTTTCTATCTGCTCCGAGTCCAAAAAACTAACGGAATGGGTGCTTTGTTTTGGAAGTTCTATCTTGTCAGGGGACAAGGCGAGTATATCTCGCTGAACTAAGAGATAACGCAAAAAAGCTCTCAATGCAATAATATAGTAACTTTGAGTGACTCGCTTTAGTTGTGCACCATTTCGATTACGAAAGTGCGCCAAATGCAGCCTGTATCTCCTAATAAGCTCCAAGTCTATGTCTTCAGGTTTGGTGACGCAAGAATTTTCACTGAGCCAGCCGTAGAAATGCTTCAAATAATGTTTGTAAACGCGAATAGTGAGAGGAGAATATCCCTTTTCGATTTCTAAGTATTCCAAGAACTCGGTGATTAACGAGTCCAGGTTCATGTGTTGCTTTGATACTTCTGTTTTCATCTTCTTCGGTTCGCAAAAGAGCCGTTGTGCGAACCAATTTTATGTTAATACTTTTGTAGCCTGCTGTCAAGTATATTTGAGCTCTTTGTCAAGACTCTTTAGAAATGTCCCCTAAGCGATTTAGAGGGAAGGAAATGGCTTCTCTTCCACAGTCGCTATCTACTGCGATGACAGTAAACTCTTTCTCCATACTACACATCATTTATATTAAACTCTAAGGATTTTATCATGGGGCTTTCCACTCAAAGCTGTAGGAGTTATTCTACACTTAATCCAGCTTGATGTAGGATAGCTCGCAGTGTTCCTTCAGGCAAGAATAAACTTCATCCGCATTAAAACCCATGTTCCAGCCTACTGACTACAATCATCTCAAGACAGATACGAAATTGTCTCTCGGTCGGCCGTAAATCAGGGGTGTAGTCAGTTATTCCAAGATATGGCAAGACCTCGAAAATGGAACATGGGTTAAAACCAACTAGCCTTCCCATCACGATATGCTTACTGGGATGCGGACTTCAACGCTTGAAGGAATAGCAGCTTGCAGCTTAGGTGGAAGCTTGTCACCGTGCTCTAAATAAGACTCAATCAGTTTACGAGCTACATCCTGTGCAATTTCTAGAGTTTCCGCAGCAGTTCGCCCTTGAGCCACCAGACCGGGTAGCTCTTCACTAGTAGCCAAGAACCCGCCCTCTGGCAAGGGTTCCAAGTGAACCTCCAGAAATATTTCCTTCATACATTACTCCTCGCTAGGTGCCACCTAAGCAATATATCATATATGCAGTGAATGATGATATGAACACATCTGCGAGGAATTTCATGCGAGAATCTCTATCGTTTCTTCTTCAGCAAGATAACTCGCATACCGAAGAGTCTCGTCAATGTCTTCCGAACACAGTTGCATTTAATCTTTTTATAATCCATCCCTAGCTTTGGCGGTTCATGAAGCTGCCAGCCATTCCCATTTTTACCTCGCGCACTAGGCGCTCTCCTCTCTTTCTAATACCTCCAGAAGCTGAGCAGGTGTGATAATCCAAATCCCCTCATATTCTTTTAGGTTCAACAGATGTGCATCTACGGAGATAATGAAATCTGCTTTTGCGTTGGTGGCACAGGACAGGTATTTATTATCCGAAGGGTCGTCCAATATTACCTCGATGACTGGCCCTTCCTTAACTAGAGCTGTAATGCTTAACAGGCAGGAGACGAATTCTTTCAAGTCCTCTCCCTCTAACCTGTGCCTATTTACCAACTTCGGATAGCCCAGAACTCGCTCTAACTCTTCAACGATGGACGGTGAAACAAAAAGGCGAATCCTGTTTTCAAAAACATAATCCAGGATTTGGGCTGGTTTACCATGGGGATTTATCAAGGCGCTGACAAATATATTCGTGTCCAGGACGACTTTAAGCATAAGGAATATTCTCTGATTGGACCTGCTTTGCTGCTTCTACAGCTTCCTTGATTTCGCTCTCCAGCACCTCTGAGCCTACATTTTGGTTTCTTTCTCTTATTTGCTTAATTCTCTCGTAAAGCTTTTCTCTAACCTTCTCCCAAGAAAGATATTCTTCCACAGGTATCACTGCCACCATAGGTCTATTTCCCCTCTCCACGATGTATCTGTCTCCTTTGAGGCGAACCTCATCCATCAACTCACCAAACCTTTGCCTTGCCTTTTGTGCCGATGTTTTCTTAAGCATTCTCATCCTCCATGGTCATTACGGTCATATTGATTATAATGGATAGTGGGTTGCATTACAAGCAAAAAATTGATTTTTTACCATACGCAGTTACATTTAATCTTCTTATAATCCATCCCTAGCTTTGCCCACATTGCCAGGGTTTCATCCACAGCGACTTCTCCCTAATTCAGGGATAACAGATATTCCTTTGCGCCGAGTACGATAAATACTTCATAGCTCTCGCAAGATGTGGTATGACATAAGGTAGAGTAGGCGAGCTTTATTAAAGTTTATTTCTGCGTTATCTTCATAGTCAGCATCGATGCGTGCTATTCTCAAGCGATCAAGTGATAGACCAAATTGTCTCTCCTTCAGATTGGCAGAACTCTTATAGTAATCTATGACGAATTTGTGTGTATCCTTCTTGGGGACTTGCTTCCCCTTCTCCCTTAGCAAATTTCGAGCAGTGCAAAAGACACCATAATATGAGCGACTTATTGCTGACCTAAGGTAGGCTTCTTCAAGCCTTTTTTCTCTTTGGTGCTCTATGAATTCAACAGCTAAGTCCAGATATAACTGCCAGTCGAAGCTCATGCTGGTTCCACCGTAATATTTAGTTTTCCCTGAGCACTGTCCATAACCTTAACGAACCAAGACTTATCAAGCTCGTTTAGCAGGTCAAGAGTTTCTTCAGGGTCGTATATGCTTTTTATCACAATGAGGAGTTCTTCAAAATCCTCTTCTGGATCTGCATGTAGTTGGAGGTGAAGATGAACAGAGGTTCCAAATATGGCTTCTATGTTTTTACGAGCTTCTTTGAGAATTTTAATGAGAAACGCATTCTCCTTGAGAAAAGACATTATAGTTTCTCTATTCACGAGGTTATAAATATCCCCTATATCCCGAATTTCATCCGCTACTTGCGTAATCCTTCTTTCTGATATTAAAACTTTACTCAGTCCCTTTGATAAACTTTCACTCAGAGTGCCATCCGTTGCAACCCTGTGATGAAATATGCAAGTCTGCCCACAGTCAAAAGATACTTTGATGAGTTTGGCATTGTATCCTTGTCGTTGAATTGGCTTCGTCGTTTTTTCTTTTATGATGCCACGTCCTAACACAGGGTGAACAATATATTTACCTTCTTTTACCAGATCCCAGAACATTTCATGTAGACCTATTTCCCACGCGAGCATCTCTAGTAAAGCCTCTCGCCAATCGAAGGCTGTGATGGGAGTCTGTTTCGTCATGGCCTTTCCGAGCGAAATATCATAGAGATTCTGGGCAGTCTTCAAAATATATTCCTCATCTTGGAGGCCCTTGAGTAATTCAGGGGGAACTTCCGACAGACCATAGTAAGCACCAAAGAGTCCACCAACAAAGTTCGCAATTGTATCCGTATCACTCCCCAACATATTTACTGCTGTGAGCATAGCTCTTTGCGGATTATCTAAATACTTATTAAATAGATAAATCGCTACAAGCACAGTGGAGGTGCCGGAGCCCCTAAAGCGAGGGTCCAGAGCGCCGGTAAACTCATAATATGTCTTATCCTCTGAATCTATCCTTTGTCTTATTCCTTTAAGGTACCCTATTGCTTCACTCTTGGTCTTCTCAAAAGTATCCTTAAACTTGAGACCATTTAGGGGCATTCTATCCCATTCTTCTAGCCATTGATAAATAAAGCTGGAACCCTTCAAGGGTTCTGAGGAGTGGTCAATAACATCGTGTAAATACTCACAGAGGTTTTCACTGCTGATTTTTGACTCTCTTAGTAGGAACCTAACTGCCGAGGCATAGATAAGGCTACCCAAAATCGCTCGTGGATGACCATGCGTAGTTATGGCATTATGAAAGGTATCCCGATACAATCTATCAGCATTATTCACATTGACCAATGCTATGGGAAGAACACGCATTGCCGCCCCATTTGCACCTGCACTTCTATAAGAGATATCTCCACGGCTATAAAAATTAGATACCCATCCCTTTTTAGCCTGTGCAAAATTCCTCGCAGCAATCTTAATGCTTCTCCCACCACCTCTCTCGTAGGAAAGCCAAGATGGTAACTCGAGGTAGGCAAGTTTATCAGGTTGGAAGTCCCCATATTCGGAGATACACCTTGCCACTGAGAGGGCTAGCTGGGTATCATCAGAATAATTCCCCTCGCCTATTCTTTCCCTGTAGCCCCAATATCGTCCCCCAACTATTTTTTCCCACTCTATAAAGTCACTTAGATAATTTCTTCCAAACCGCTTGAGTACGATGCTAGGATATCTGCCAAACTCAGTAGGCCACCCGAGAGCATCGCCGATAGCACTAAATGCCATTGCCCCTCTAAACTTATCTAAAAGCTGTCCGTTGTGTCCATAATTCCCAACCAGTCCCTTTTCACCAAATAAGTCAAGTTGTGTTTCCATATCTACCTCCTAACCCTAAAGGGGACTTTAATCCAACTCATATCCCTTAAGTAATATTCAACAAGGTAATTGCCAACGTCTAGCTTCCCAATTTCTATATCCGACCAGTGCCAATAGACATCCCTCTTCTCAAATTCAGTGTTGTCTTCCGAGATCGTCTTGCCATCAGAAGCTGTCCATAGAATCCTAGCTTGTAATCCTGGAACTGTCTTAAGCTTTACAAGCAAGGTAACCTTTGAATTTCGCTCTGCAATGAACTCACGCCTGTTGATAAACTCAGTTATCCCAACATTGTCTTTATTTACCTCTTGTGATGTCAATAATGCACCTTCTACATATGGAAAACCTTCGTGGAATAAACCTCTATCCACCTCAAAGGGAGGGTGTCTTTTGTTTCCCCAGAGGCGCTCGCCTTCCTCTAAACTCGCCCTGCTGATAAAAGTAATGCCCTCAATATAATCCAGCGGAATCTCGTCGGGGACCAGAACTTCAGCCTGGACATTTCTGTGCCATGTGCGATCCCATGGTTTTGGGCCATCATCTAAGGTCTCCTTAATTGTCTTGAAATCCACTAGGTTTACCCCTTTCATCCCCTGCTCTCTGTGATGCCCGTCTTGCTTACGAGTAGCATTCGTGTCAGTAAAAAGGACATTTTCCCATGTAGCGACCTCGGGGTTTATCAAAATATAAACAATATGTTTTCCCCCTTGCTTCCCATATGCCATTGGAGTATGAGGACAAAAATAGATATGTATTTTATCCCAGTTTTCGAACTCTCGATCCAACTGGTGGCTCAACTCATTCCCTCCTGTCTCAATATCAGGAAAGATTCCTTTCTCTTCCAGTTTTTCTTTGCTGAATAGACATTCATACTGAGCTAGCCATTTTAGGTTATTAATCGCCGTAAAATGGTACAAGATTTCTATCCCATTTTCCTCAAGAGTTTTTCTAATCTGTGCAGCTTGATGATGTAATTGCATAATTTTTAGAAATTATACCTTTGTTGCGACAAGTTTGCTCATTTCGTAACTTCTTGCCAGAGTTGGAGGAGGAGGCGCTGGCGAAGTTTGGGGTCGAGGATGGAGCCAAGGTAATCCTCGAAGACTTCGTCCTTTTTTTGTTTCAGCATTTAGATTCTCTTAAATTAGAACTTTAACCAGAGGATGAGTGCTATCGAGACAGAAAGTGACAATCCATTCGCCCGCATCTGTTTTCTGATAATCTGCCTTTATCACACCCATCTTAAGTAGGATTCCCTTCCAATACTCCATTTGTGATGGGGCAAGAGAACCTCTTTCCATATATCTAACAAAAAGGGCGTCATCCCAGGCATTACCACTTACCCACTCTTTATCTCTTTGAGCATTGTTTAAGGCAATCAAGAGACTGCTTGCTACATCTATGGCAAAGCCAACTTCAGGGCTCCTCCGATTAAGGTCAAGAATCCGCGAAGCTTTATGCGTAACAGGGTGCTCCTTCGCTTCTACTGTGAAAATTTCTTTATCTATAGCTTTATTAAGCCAGATTGCTGCTCTCGAGCGCCTTCTTTCTTCCTCACGCTCAGTTTCCTCTGTAGATACTATAGAAAGTTCCTCTTGCTGCATAAATTGGGGAGAGCGTATCTCATTGAACATGGTACCAAAGTATACCCTCCTTGGCTGGATAGATATAAAGTGGAGGAGCATTCTATCGTAGATGTCTATCTTTTCCTCTCTGCTTTCGCTTTTGGGGGAAGCCAAGATATCTTGCAAAGTTGAAGCTGCCCAGGGTAACCGGTATTTGGCCAATAGTAGGGCAAAATTTGGTGCTATCCCTTTATGGGTAAGCGCCGCACGTATAAAACTTGGTATTGCCTCCAGCTTTGACGCTTGTAGATAAAATAGCGAGCAAGCCAGACGCCGAATCGGAGGATGGACATATAGCTCACTTATATTCTCTGCGGGTGAAAAGGAGAGAGCAACACAGGGCTTCAAACCACAAAAGGCAAAGAGCCCTAAGAAAGGCATAGCCTCTGGCTGATCTTTTAGCTTAGGCAGTGCAATCATTTGTTGCCCCACTGCCTGTATAACTCTCTTACCTACTTCTTCATTGGCTTGCCATAGAACCAGCAAGAGGCGGAAGGCGTCTGGAGGGTTGGCATTAGCTGCTAGATTCACCCAAAAGTTTTCTCCCGTTCCAGCAACCCACTCCCTAGTTCTCAATTCATTAGAGACAACCGCTTTCCAAATAAGCTGGCTAAACCAATTCAGCTCTCCTTTTGAAAGCAAGGAGGCAGCATCGCTTTCAAAAATCTTATCCACTAGTTGGTGAGAGGCAGTGGGAGAACACGAACGAGCGTTTTTAAGCAGATGTGCAAAGTGCTCAAGGGAGTATTGCATTGATTCAGCATCAAAAGCCCCGACTGCCTTTAGTGCTAGACTTTTCGCTGTATCTTCATCCAGCCAATATGCACTATATAGCAACCAGTTTAATTTATCCACAGGCTCTGCTTCTTCAGCCTCTCCAAGACGTAGGGGCTTGTCAATCTCAGCCAATCGCTTAACCAAGTTTTTGCCTCGCTGCCTTATTACAGGCTTGAAGGTACGTGCACATTGCCAAAGCCTTCTACTTTGCATCTCCACTGTTTCGTTAGCCCATTCCTCAATCAATTCCTCTTCAGAAAGGGTACGCTTGAGACTTTCTTTAAACTCTCTTGCTGTATCCGTGTTCAATTTGTTAAGGAACTGCCTGACTCTTTTAATTGTTCTGAGAGATGACAAATTTGCCATATCTCGGAGCGCATCTTGCCCTATGGCTTTCAAGAAGGAATCGGCAAAGTCTTTTAATCCCTCATCACTAGCTAGTATGCGGAGAAACCACTCAATAGACTGAAAATTTCTGTGTCTTGCCTCCTTGCCAAACCTTACATAATCTGATTCACTCAGACCTTTTAGTATTTGCTTGGTCTTGTCTGGAACTAGGCTATAGAACAAATTCACCTCATTTGCAACCGAAGTAAAGCTGGCGACTTTAAGCTGCTCAATGAAAACTTCGACTGGCAATTCTTTAGTCAATGGAATTGCCTCGTCTTCTCTATCAATATTCTTCAGGAATAAGAATAGCAAGGTGGTAATCCCAATTTGATTTGCCAATTTGCGCTGAATCTCAGTTAAGGAATTCCCATTTAGGATATTCTTGTATTCATCCCATAATCTCAAGCCTTCATCTTTATCTGCCCAAGCAATAGCACGCAACACATAGAGTATTTCGTCTAAAGGGGTTTCAGCTTCCCCTAATCGGCTAGTTAACGAACTGAAGACATCTGCGTCTTGCGCTAGCCTAATCAGCAAGCCCCTTTCCTGTGCTCTGTGGAGTGAGTGAAATACCTGCCAATAATTAGTTGCGTAGTCGCTCAGGATATATGTCCTCAAAACGTTGAAATCAAAATGTTTAGGGACCACATTTTTCTGGAGCTCCAGTGCCAGCTGGCTTTCGGTATCAGCTAACATCCAGTAATCACCTGCTTTAGAAGCTAATTTCTTTGCTCTGAGAGATATGGTACCCGTCGAAGGGTCATCTTCTTCAAGAGCTCTCCCTGCTGCTTCTAAGGAGGTTTTGGATTTGTCTAGAGGAAAAGGGAAAAGAGCATTGGGAAGTATAGGGATTTCAAATTGCCCCAACGGAGCCATAGTTTTGTATACTTCCTTTTGATTTATGTTGAGAAGTTCCCACGTGTCCTTACGAAATTTATTGACCACTTGTTCTCTGCTAACTTCCCTTAGCGATAGGGGCTGTTCAAGGTCTTTCCAAGTTTCTAAGCAATAAAGCACGAATCTGAGGTTACCACGGGTTTCTTTGAAGAGGTATTGATAATCCTCTGCAGAAGGGAATACTTTGTTTTTCTGGGATAGCTCTCCGGAGTAAGTAGCCCAGAATTTCTTTGTAACGCCCTTGATTGCATTTTCTATATCCGTATCAACTTTTCCAAGCCTCACCACCAAATCCTGTTGCCTTAATGTTGAACCCTCAAATGGATCGTCAATCTTTATCCCCCTTTGTGGCTTACGCGGGGTTCTCATAGTGAAAAGAAATCTTGCCCTCGCAGCTCTTTCAGCCCTTTTCAAAATTTCATCGGTTACTCTAGGTTTTATGTGGCTGTCTTCAATGAGGAACAAAGTCTCAGTATTGCCCATCACTTCGACCCTCGCAATGGCAATGGCTTCCTTATCAGGTGGTATCTTTGGCGTATCTATTTGTATTACAACAAGATTACGAGTGTAGTAATACTCTCTCCCTACTAATAAGGCCAGTATAGTTTTGCCATAGCCAGCAGCCCCTTCTATAAGGCAACATCTCTTCGCCTCAAGGAATCCAAGAATTTGACTATAGTGTGGCTCTGTCACAAAAACCTTTTGTTGTTGGAAATGTTCTTTCCAGGGCCAAACTCTCCTTTCATTTAACACTTTTCCAAAATCTTCTTGGAACCATTCACCGTCTGCCATTGTCACTCACCTCCATGCTGGATAATACAAAAAGGCGAACGCAAAAATCAGAGAAAGAATGCCTATGAGGATAGCAAATCCTACTCTGTATAGCGGAGGAGCCTTCCTAAACAACCCTTTTCTTTCCCCTGGTTCATCCATCGGAATTTCTCCTCGTAGCATTTGAAGTCGTATTTTGCGTGCGTTAAGGCTATGGCCACTAGCGAATTTAAACTTTTCCTCAGATAGCTTCTTGGTGAATCCCTCAAGCTCAAGACCTATCCAGACCATCATTCCTGAAAATATGAAAAACAAGACTGCTGATAGAATAAGTCTTGAAGTGCGAATTGAAAGTGCATCAGAGATAGCCGGAGTAATAAAGAGTTGGGCGCCAACAGAGGCGAAAATTCCAGCAAGAAAAATGGATAAAGGCGAAAAGATGGAGCGATGTTCAAACAGGTAAAAGGGAATTTCAAGCAATTCTCTTCCAACACTGCTGCCTGCACCTTTTAAGAAACCTTTCAGTGGGCTGACCATTTCTATTCTTGAGCTAGCATATCTCTCCACCTCTCATTTTATCATTCCCTTTGAACTTCGCCTAACAATGCCCTCTAAGTATGCCATTTTCAGTGGTGATCAGGATCACATAGAAGATGGAGGCTCTTTCGGCTTCAAAGAGGTCAGGGGTTCGAGATGGTTTCTCACTAAGTTCAGACTTCTTCATGGCTATAGAAAACCTTTTTCTTGCAGTATTTCCTTCACCCTTTGCAGAAACTTCTCAGCGTTCTAAAACTGGGAATGAGCTTCCTCAGAAGAGGCAGTGTAGAATTTATCGTAGTCAGCGCTTATCCTTTCCTTCTGGGCGAATTTGAGGGTCTCAGCAAGTTCCTTCTCCACCTCGTTGGTTTTGACGAAATACCGATTAAAGAAATAACCTCTATCGAGTCGTTTAGTGATAAGCTCTTCAGGATTCATTCCAATATCACACCATCGTTTTCAATTTCTGAAATGAAAGGAGCCCCTATCTTTTTGCGTTCTTCATAGTCCTCGACTGAATAAATCATCGGGGAAAGGCGGTAAATATTGTAATAGAGTTCAGTTTTAACAATTTGCTCTATAATCTTTTTTTCCGCAGCTAGATCTCGCTCCTGCACTATCACCAGCAAATCAATATCAGACCTCCTTTTTGCATCTCCCCTCGCCTTCGAGCCAAAGAGAATGACTCTGACCAAGTTCTCCCCCAAGCTCTGACGCACTCCCTCCACAAAAGCTGCCAAAGCCTTCTTCTCTCGCTTTGTTAAAGCCATCGTTTCAAGTGTTTTCATAATCTTTTAGCACCTCTTCCACGATTCGGCGGGCGATTTCGAAGGCGGCGGCGATGCGGATAATTTTAACATCAGCGATGCCTTTTATATCCAAGAGCTTTTCCAGTGGCTGATTTGCCATACCCTTAAAGCCGCCGAACTTTTGCAAAATTTCTTCAGCAATTTCCTCGGCTGGCTTGCCGGGGATACCGGTAGAAACTAAGCAGGCTAAAAGCTCTGCATCGGTCAGCGTTTCTGCTCCCAGCTCTCGAAGCTTACCGCCGGGGTGATGCCATCTTTGAGATTTATTCATTTTAGTTCCTTCCTTGAATTTCGAATTATATTATCGCAGGGTTTTCTTCGCAATGCCATCTTTTCTATTTGAATGAGTTTACTACTCCTCAAATATAGCTCAAAGAGATGCTGAGCTGGATTGCTGTAAATTTTCAGTGGTGAGGTGATGCAGAATAAGATTCGTAGCATCGAGGCTAAAACCAAAAATAACAATTGTAGGGGCGAAGCTAAAGCTTCGACCTTTGGGTATTGCGCTCGATTTATATTTGAGGCATGACAGGCTCCAGATATGAAATTTTGAGTTAATAAACAATCTCGTACATACTTTTGACTTTTATCGGTGAAATATGCTATATAATGTGGAGTGGCAGAGCCTTAATACGGTAGAGACATAATTTCGAGGCAAGGAAATTTTATGATGTTAAAAGGAGGGATTCAAGATGAGCGCAGAAAAAACAACGAAGCAAATCCTGGAAGAGGTAGAGAAGCAGCAGCCTGCACGCACTCCGCTTTATAATCCTGAGGCACTTAAGAAAGTGCAGGAGTCGTTTGAGAAGTGGAAGAATACTGTGGTTACCGAGAAAGATAGAGAAAGCTGGGAAGTAACTCCACATACCATTATAGGCTCTGATATTCCCAGGGAGTTGATATATACTCCTTTGGATGTTTCTCAGATCGATTACGAGAGAGACCTAGGGTTTTCGCAGGGGGAGCCTTATACTAGAGGGATACATGCTAATATGTATCGGGGACAAGTTTGGACTGAGCGTCAGTTGTCTGGCGCCGGCTCACCAGAGTATGTTAACAATAGGATGAAGTTTCTCTTGAACAGTGGTGCTACTGGAACGAACCTAGCCCTCGACCTTGCTACAGTTCAGATGTTTGACTCGGATGAGCCTGAGGCTGATGGTATGGTGGCAACGGTTGGAGTTCCCATTGATTGCGTTGAGGATTTCGAGGCTATCTACAAAGATATCCCTCTTGATAAGGTAAGCGCTTCCATAGTTACTCACTATCCCAGGAATACTGCTATATTGTTTCCCATGTACCTCGTAATGGCTGAGCGAAGAGGCTACTCCTGGGATAAGCTTCCAGGCAGCGTGCAAAATGACTTCATTATGGAAAATGTGGTTCGCAGTGCCTGCGAGTGGATTCCTCCCAAGGATGATTTTAGAGTGCAATGTGACAATATAGAGTTTCTGCGGAAGGAAGTGCCCAAATGGAACTATGTCACATTGAATGGCTATAACCTGCGTGAGGAAGGCACTTCTGGTGTTACCGAGATGGCAGTGGCTGTAGCTAATGGCATAGCGATACTGGATGAGATGCTGAGGCGGGGTTACGATGCCGACTGGACAGTAAAGAGGTTAGCGTTCTTCTGGGCTCCGGCTAACGATTTCTTTGAGGAGGTTGCTAGGCTAAGGGCAGTCAGGAGGCTGTGGTACAAGATAATGAAGTACAAATACAATGCTAAGGATCCAAGGTCTTGCTGGGTGAGATGTCATGTGCAGACCTCGGGTGTCTCGTTGATGAGGGAGGAGCCATATAATAATCTTATCCGCTCAGCTTACCACGCTCTAGCTGCGATACTTGGTGGGGCACAGTCTTTACATGTAGATGGCTATGACGAAGCCTACTCCGTTCCTGGAGAAGAGTCGTCATTACTAGGGCTGCGAACACAGCAGATACTTCAAGCAGAAACACAGGTGACCCAGGTAGTTGACCCGTTAGGGGGTTCCTTCTATGTGGAAGCCCTAACTAACGATATAGAGAAGAGAATACTGGATGAGATTGATGAGATTGATAAGTTGGGTGGTTTGCCTGAGGCAGTGGCACAGGGCTGGTTGCATCGCAAAGTCCAAGATTATCTTCTGAAAGAGCAGAGAATGATTGACGATGGCACGATTAAGGTAGTTGCTCGTAACTATTTTAGCAACCCCGACGCGAAGATGCCTCCAATTGTTACTCAGCCGTTTGATAAAAAGATTCGGGATGCCATGATAGCAAAGTTGCGAAAGCTAAGGCAGACCAGGGATAACGATAAAGTAAAACGCGCTCTCGAGGCATTGGTGAATGGCGCTAAACGAGGCGAGAATGTTGCCTATCATACTCTTGAATGTGCCAGGGCTGGCGCCACCGAAGGGGAAATGCGCCGGGCGTTTGTGGAAGCTTTTGGAACATGGAGGCCGTCGGTATATGCCTAATAAAAATAAATTTGAGGTTATAGAACTATGAAATTGGAAGATGAAAAAATTAAAGTGTTGTTAGCTCAATTTCCCTTGGAGAGCCATTCGAGGGGTGCATTTACGGTGGTTGGTATGCTCAGGGATTTAGGAATGGAGGTGATTTATATCGGCAATTCTCTGCCAGAGCAAATAGTTGGTACTGCGGTTCAAGAAGGTGTTGATGTAGTAGGGATAAGCACGCTTTGTGGTGGTGAGCTGGTTTTGGGAGAGAAGGTGCTAAAGCTAGCCAGGGAGAAGGGAATAGATAAAAACATAGCATTCGTTATGGGTGGAATATTTCCACCCGAAGATGAACCAGAGCTAAAGAAAATGGGCTTTGGCGCCTTATTCCGTCCCGGAGCAACTAAGGAGGAAATAGATAAGGGCATAAGAGATGCCCTTGCTGCTCAGAGGGCGAAAGTATAAAAAGTAGCGACTGCTGAGTAGTTCTACTAGGCTGGCGCTTCATAAAGCCTTAATGCCCACTCACCCTCGACGACAGGTTCTCCTTTCTGGTTGGTGCAAGTAGTCTTGAGGGTTATAATTCCCTTATCTTTCCTTGCATTTATCACCTCGCCTGTGGCGGTAATGGTGTCACCGATTCTCACTGGCGCTAGAAATTTGTTTGAATCAGAAAGAAATATCACTAGCCCCGGCAGTTTAGTCATAGCAGCCGATACAAGCCCTAACGCTATTACTCCATGAGCAATCCTGCTCTTAAAGAATGTCTTTTTGGCATACTCTTCACATGTATGAACAGGATTGAAATCTCCGGAAACCCCTGCAAAAAGAACAATATCCGCCTCAGTAATGGTTTTCGCGTGAGTGACCTTGAAACCAACATCGACACCAAGCTTTTCCAAGATTGTAACTTCCTTTTCTGCCATCTCTATCTTTTAACCTCCTTTATAAAATTCTAACAAATATCAAAAATCAAAGATAAAAAATTAAAATTACAATGAAAAATGCAAAAAAAGCTTTATTAAACTGCTTTTTAACTTTTGCTCTGTCATTTTGCATCTTGATTTTTGCTTTTTGACTTTCCTTTAGGATTTCGCATCCATCAATTAGCCTCCCCATTCAAGGGAGAAGAATAGGCGAGAGAGCTTTTGCTCCTCTCCTTTGCTATTATAGCTGCACCTAGGGCTCCGATAATCTGAGGTTGAGGGGGCACCAGCAATTTAATGCCTAGTTTATCTTCTATACTCTTGATAAGTCCAATGTCAAGGCCGCCTCCCCCACAGATGGCACATTGTTCTTCCATCTCAACCCTATCGATAAGGGCAGAAATCTTGTTTGCCAGCGCTTTATGAACTCCAGCCAGGATGTCCTCTTTTGAGAAGCCTTCAGATACTCTGGAGATAGCCTCTGATTCTCCAAAGACAGCACATCCTGTAGTGAAGGTAACAGGATTTTTAGACTTGAGGGAGAGCGGACCAATATCCTTGAGGTCTACCCTGAGAACATTGGCGACTATTTCAAGAAATCGCCCACTGCCAGCGGCACATTTCTCACTGACTACAAAATTTATCACCTGTCCCTCTTTGTTGAGCCGAATCACCTGGCAGGACTGCCCTTCGACATCAATAACCGTTCTCGCTGAGGGGAAAATATTATTTACTCCTCGAGCACAACAAAGTATAGCAGCAACTTGGTCGCTATGGAAAGAAAGATTAGTCATAGCATGACCAGTAGCCACAGTATATTCTATATCCTCCGGTGGTAAGCTTAGCTTTGCTAAGAGTTCATCTCGTAGCTTCTCTGCTGCTGTCTTATAATTAATCCCTGAAGGAAGTATGCTAGTAGCTAATAGCTGACAGCTATCAGCTATTATGACCCCTTTAGTGGTTACGGAGCCAATATCAATACCCATATAATAGCGCTCAGCCATCAGCTATCAGTTTTCAGCCTTTACTTGAAGAAGCTAACCTTCTCCAGACGACGTTCCCTTCTCGTGATGGGCTTGAGACCCTTCGCTGTGCTCAGGGCTTCGGCTTTTAGCGTGAGTTCTTTCCCCAGTATAGCCGCACCTACTGCCCCGCTGAGAAGTGGGTCTTCAGGAACAAGAACTTCACATCCTAAATTTTCCTTCATAGCATGAACAACGCCAATGTTTTTTGCCACACCCCCTGTAAGCACTACATCAGGTTCTACCTTGAGTCTCCTCACCATCCTAACTATCCTATTGGCCATAGCGTCATGAAGTCCGGCTATGATATCTTCTAATGGCACTCCTTCAGAGAGGCGTGATACCACCTCTTGCTGGGCAAAAACGGTGCAAGTGCTGCTGATATTAACCTTGTGGGTAGATTTTAAGGAAATGCCCCCCAAGTCTTCTACCTTAAGGTTGAGAGCAGCGGCAAGCACTTCCAGGAACCTACCTGTCCCAGCAGCACACTTATCATTCATAACAAAATCAATCAGTTTGCCATCCTTGATTTTAAGCCCCTTGCTATCCTGCCCCCCAATATCAATCGCTGTCCTGACAGAGGGAAAGAAGCTAGCTACTCCTTTAGCATGACAGCTTAATTCTGTAATCTGGCGGTCAGCAAAAGGAACATTGAGCCTGCCATATCCTGTGGCTATCACATAAGACACTTCATCAAACGACAAATCGGCTTGCTCTAGCGCCTTCTGCATTACCTCATTGGCCAGGCGACGATGCTCAGCGCCAGTGTGGCCTATGACACGAGAGCAAATTTTCTCGTCCATGTCTATAATTACCACTTTAGTCATAGTGGAGCCTATGTCAACTCCGGCAAAATAAAGTTGCGTTATTATTTCACCCTCACCTTAATCCTCTCCCGCGAAGAGAGAGGAAAGTCGTTTATACGGACAGCTTTTAGCTGATCACTTCGAGGAAAGCCTGAACTCTTGTCCTTAATGGTGCCAAAGCTGCCTCACTATAGTCATGCTCCAAATAAGTATTTGGAATGCTCAAGTTATTAAAATAGTCTGTAACCTCGGTTACTTCGAAGCCGAAGGGGTCGCAGTACCTCACAAGTAAAAGAATTGCACCATTGACATTCCATTCGGCAACATAGTCTTTCATAAAGCCGAACCTGCTTTCCAAGTCTGCTATGCGGTCCTTCTTGGTTTCCCCAAAAACGGCTTCTCTAAAGGTTCTAGCACAGGTAATCTTAGTTAGGTAATAGTCAGCTAATCCATCTAATGGGTCTTTAGTAATAGCTACATCTGCTTGATATGCCCTCCTACCTACGCAGCAATCATCTATCACTACACTGGCTCCAGCATCTTCGATGGTCTCCATAAGAGCTACATCATCTAGGATATGGCTCCAAACTAGAAGCCTTGCCGCTTTCTTTTGTGGACCATTTTTCCGCTCTTTCACCTCACTTATAACTTCCCTTAACAGCTTATTCCCTTCCTCCACAGGGATGCTCATCAAAGCTTTTATTACTTGCAAGTTTTCTGTTCCTGAGATAAGAGGCGGGTCAGGTTTTCTCAAATCGTATAATTCTCTTACTAGGGCGCGCTGCTCATTATAGGCTTCAATGACTCTCCTAAGTTTTTCTGCAGATAGTTCCTTCCCGGCAAGAGATTCCAATGTTTTTTTCAAATTAACCATCTGCCCCTTGAAATACTCCAGGGATTCCTCGTGCAGTGCGCAAGGTACATCCATGAAGTGAAAATAGTGGCCTGGTACCATGCCTTGCCAGACATGGGCTGTTTTCTCTATGGCATCACAAGCATGAGGCATAACCACTCCATCTAAGAAGTCATATCTACCTTTCAACCCAAGGTCGAGGAGGCTGCGCATAATATGGCAAAATGCCGTAGGCAAACCTCTATCTGCTTTGCTGGCTGGCTCTCTCATATCTCCAAATAATCCATAGGGCTCCAGGTCGAGAGCAGTTATCATCTCCAAGGGTACATAGATACAGTTGTAGCCTATTATCTTCTTTCCCCCCGCTTTAAGCTCCTTAGCTCTACGAGACCGGTCCTGGTAAATTTCCTTTGCTTTGGTGAGTCCTTTGCTTTCTCCTGTCATTGTTAAACCTCCTTTTTAGCCTTCGTCATCACCAATCGAATCCCTCTTCCTTTCTTACCTTTCTGTAATGTTCCATAGTTTCCTCAAATGGCTCAGCTTTGCTTAAAGCATCAGCAGGGTCAAATAATCTGAGGTCCACTATATCACCTTCTACTGTTAGTGAAGGGACTTTTGCCTTCTGCATGAGCATCTCTGCGACATATGGCAGGCTAGTAGAAGCGCTGCGACAAGTAATAAGGGGATGAAGAAGCGCTCCATCGCATTTGTACTTCCTGGCATATTCTAAGTAGGGATAAGCGAAATAGCCAAAATATACCCCTTCTCTTAAAGCACCTTCATAATAGCCCGTTTGGTATTGAAAGCAGAATCTGGCGATGCGCTCCAGGGGGTCGCTGACCTTACTTAAATCTATAGGTAGAGGTGGGTGATAAACCCAACTCTCAAAGACAAAACTCCAACCCCTCTCAGCTAATTTATCGAAGAACCCCAAACTATGCCAGGGGGGAAGCTCAGCGAATAGCAAGCGATATTTCTCTTCGGCAGTAACAGCTCCTATATGATTATCTACAGCGTATTTTACTTCATCATACAGAGCTCGATAGAGTTCTAATGTTTCTTTAGGGTCGCCTGCCAGGAGTAGGGACGCAGGCATAGCACTCCAAAAGTCCCTAGCATGCATAGGGCAAGGCTTTGCCACACGCAGCTCGTTGACCTCGTGCCACACTCGGTTAAGCTCTACTGTGAGCCTCGTTACTTCATCTAATTTATCCCAGTCCATCTTCTTACCTAGTAAGCGTTCCAGGAAAGAGACGAATTCCCTTAAATGCTCGACGATAATTTTAATGCAGCGCTCATAACAGCCTTCCATGAACAGTTCCTTTACTCCAGGAACGGGCATCTCCAATGCCCACACAGGAACATCCATGTAACGACCTAATGACTGGAACCATTTGTACCTGGCATCACAAATGCAACTTGAAGATAATAGCAATACAGGTTTGGGCATCCCGCCCATAGGTGCTTCGGGGGGTATCTCGCCCAAATCCATCATTCGAGCAGTGTAGCCGATGCAATTTCGGGCATAGCCACATAGATGAGTAGGAAAACCATCGGCATCGGAGCGATTCAAGTAGGACTCAGCGATTCCTGAAGCGGCGCAAACAGTGCCATAATTCTCAGGATAGACGACTTCTAAATCCATAGCTTTAAGGATAGGGTCGCCCTCCCACCAATTGACCATAGACCAAACCGTGGGTCTCCCTGCCTTCATAGCTTCAACACCTTTCTGGTACGCCTCATCCACTTTAGACCGCAAAGGATACATAGATTTCAGCCTTCTTATTGCTCTTTTCTTTTCTTCTTTCGCCATTATCTATAGCACCTCCTTCTTAATTTGTTGAATTGTAGCTAAAGAACTCTCGCCTGTCAATTTAGGAAACCTTTAACCCTTTAGCGCCGAGATACACTTATCTTTGTCTCACCCTTATCGATTGTTCTCGTTTTGGTCCCACCGAGATAAAGCTACTAGGGCAGGAAAGAAGCTGTTCAAGCCGGGATATATAATTACGAGCTCCTGCTGGTAGCTTTTCAAAATCACGGATTCCCCTTGTCGGCTCTTGCCAACCAGCCAGTTCTTCATAAACAGGTTGGCATTTCTCTAATATGCCTACATCGCTAGGAAAAGAATCTAGAATCCTGTCATTAAATTTATAAGCGGTGCATATTTTAATTGAAGGGAAACCATCATAAATATCAAGATGCGTTAAAGCTATATCGCTAAGGCTATTTATTTGAACAGCAAAGCGGCCAGCCACAGCATCAAACCAACCACATCTTCGTGGCCTTCCTGTGGTAGCGCCATATTCATGAGCTTTCTCCCGTATAAGCTCGCCAATTTCATCCTTTAGTTCAGTGGGCATAGGTCCACTGCCAACCCTGGTGATGTAAGCCTTGAATACACCAATGCTCTGGGTAATTTCCATCGGGCCTATGCCGGCCCCAATGGACCCCGCTCCGACCAGTGGTGAAGAAGAAGTCACATAGGGATAAGTGCCAAAGTCGAGGTCGAGCAAAGTTCCTTGAGCGCCTTCTAATAAAACTAACTCTCCTTTTGCCAGCGCTTCATGAATTATGGGGCTGGCTTCTTTAATGAAAGGAGCTAGCCGCTCCCCATAATGGCAATATTGCTCATATATTTCTTCCAGCGATAAAGGTGGGGACTGGTATACCTTGGTCAAAATAGCATTTTTGAGTTCAAGGACCGACTTCAGGCGGCTCAAAAATATGTCTTTATTTAGCAAATCCCCAACACGAATTCCCAAGCGAGCCACTTTATCAGCAAAGGCAGGGCCAATCCCTCTTCGTGTAGTTCCCAAAGCTCCTTTACCACGCCTTTCTTCTTCTAACCCGTCGAGAATGGTGTGATAAGGCATGATGAGATGGGCACGGTCGCTAATAAGAAGGTGACTTACATCAACAGCGTGTTTCTCAAGGTTATCTATTTCCTCAAGGAGAACTGTGGGGTTAATAACTACACCATTGCCGATGATACAAGTTCGCTGTGGATAAAAAATGCCCGAAGGTATGAGATGTAACCGGAACTCGCCGTAGGGATTAATTACCGTATGACCAGCGTTATCGCCTCCCGAGAAGCGGATTACCATATTCGCTTTCTCAGCCAAGAGGTCGATTACCTTTCCTTTCCCTTCATCACCCCATTGACCTCCTACAAGAACGATAACCGCCATTTAAGCACCTCCAATTTTTGATTGCTTCCATAGGTAAACCAGTCTTTGGATTACGGTGACATAAACAAAGACCACCAGGATACATAAAGCAATAAAAACCTGATTTACCAGCAAACCTATTGCTAACACTATAACCCTTTCAGCTCTAGTAAACAAGCCGACCTGACATTGCAGCCCGAGTCCCTCGGCCCTAGCCCTTATATAGCTGACCAGAAAGGAACCAATTAAAACAGCAAAAATAAGCACAATTTCCCAAATAGTCCACTGCGGCATATACCAAATTAAAAGTCCACAGAGTATTGCTGCTTCGGAAATGCGGTCAACAGTAGAATCCAGGATAGCGCCGAACTGTGTAGTTTGCTCAGTAAAGCGAGCTAATGCTCCGTCAAGGAGGTCAAACAGCCCGGAGATTAACACCAAAATCCCACCGAGAAGAAAATAGCCAGTGGCAATAACATAAGCTGCAACTATATTTAAAGCTAAGCCAATAAAAGTGAGGGTATTGGGCTTTATCCCGCTTTTACTCAAAATCCCAATTATAGGGTTGGCAATACGGCAGGCTAAATTTCTTCGAATCTCGGCTAAACTTGTCACTTTATTTTCCCTTTTATTGCAGTGTCCACATAAATCTCAACATGCCCTAATTTATGGAATATATCATAAAAGCCCCTTCCTTTGTAGGAAATCAATTACTCCTTGGATTTCCTCCTCCTCATTCCACTCGGCAATTTCACAAGTTCTTATTGCCTCATGAGGCAAATATTTAGCCACCATATCCCAGTTCACATTCCCTTTCCCTGGGGGACGATGGTCAGAGATGCCAATTACATCGTGCAAGTGGACGCCAATCATTTTATGACTGAAGCGTGAAAGCCATTCCTCGTGTGAAGTAAATCCGAGCCGTTGGTTGACTTCCGCATGCCCCATATCGTGCCAGTAGCCAACAGATTCTTCGCGGAGTTTACCCTGGGCGGGATGAGATTCTTTGCGGAGCCTGTGCTGAGGAACGAAGTGCTCAGAATGACAAGAAGCGTCAAGCAATATCTCCATTTCATCTATATTTGGTATCTCATGAAAGTAAAATCTGGTCTCAATGCCCAGCATTATACCTTGTTGCTGGCTATATTGGCTAAGCTCTTCGAGGCTTTTTCTTGCTGCTTCAAGGTAAGGAGGAGCCTGGGAAGCACGTTGATGGATTAGTTCATCTTTAGTTCTGCTGTATTCTCTAGTTTGAGTGCGATTTCCATTGTAAAGTCGATGCAGTTTATCTTGCAAATTAGTATCAATCGGCACTTCACCCATATGAAGAACTACCGCCTTGGCTACCATGCTTGAGGCAAGGTCTATTGTTTTTTTGGCAAAGCCGACAGCCTCTTCTCGTCCACTCTCATCCAAGGAGCTTAAGGATAGATTAGCTACTGGGGTGCCTTTAGAGGATAATACCGCAGGACAAGGAGAGTGAATGCTTGAAATAGGGACAGAGGTCTTTATAAGTTCATCTAATCCGTGCGGAGAAACTGAGGCATTTGCTTCTATATGAGTAAAGCCCAATTCCTTGGCTTTAGCAACAAACTGGGACATGCTGTTAAATCTGCCTTTAGCCCACATAGTGGAAAGAGAAATTTGAGGCAACTTTTACCTTCTTAAAAGAGTCGGGAAAGCCAAGAGATATTAAAGCTCTCCCGAACCCTCTGATAAATATCCGTGTAGTGTTTTTGCTACAAAAGCGGCTTACCCGCTAATTTCAACTAGCTGTGGTTCAGGCAGTGAAATAGGATCTCCCTGCTCCTCTCCGGCGATAAATGCCTCAGTCTTTAAGCGAGCTTCATCATCAGAATATTGAATAGGTGGGGATTTCATGAAGTAAGCTGCAGGTGCCACGATAGTTCCGCAGAGACCACGATTCAGCGCTAATTTACAGCATCTTATGGCATCGATAACCACCCCGGCTGAATTAGGGCTATCCCATACCTCCATTTTCAATTCTAGATTTAGGGGAACATCGCCAAAGGTGCGGCCTTCCATCTTTATGTGGCAAAATTTCCGGTCAGCTAGCCAAGGCACATAATCACTGGGACCAACATGAATATTCTCAGAGCCGATATCATAGTCTAGCTGGGAGGTAACAGCGTTGGTCTTGGAAATCTTTTTGGACTCCAAGCGTTCCCGCTCCAGCATATTAAGGAAATCAGTGTTGCCGCCGAAGTTTAACTGGTAGGTTCGCTCCAATTTAACGCCACGGTCCCGAAAAAGCTTAGTTAGCACCCGGTGAGTGATGGTGGCGCCGACTTGAGATTTAATATCGTCGCCAATAACAGGCAACCCATGTTCGGCAAAGCGATTTTGCCAGTAAGGCTCGCGAGCGATGAAAACTGGTATGCAATTGATAAGGCCGCAGCCAGCTTCTAATACTTGCTCGACATACCATTTAGTTGCCATCTCGCTACCCACGGGCAAATAGTTAAGCACTACATCAGTATTAGTTTCCTTGAGAATACTTACTATATCAGCAGTTGCTCCTGGCGCCTTGGTAATAATTTGGGAAAGATACTTACCCAAGCCATCATGAGTCATACCACGCTCAACTTTGATGCCGAAGTCAGGCACATCGCAAAACTTAAAAGTGTTGTTAGGTGGAGTGAAAATAGCTTCAGCTAAGTCCTTGCCTACTTTATTCTTATCAATATCAAATGCAGCCACGAAGTTTACATCGGATATGTGATAGCCCCCCAAATTGACATGCATCAAGCCAGGAACGAATTCATCCTCTTTGGCATTTTTGTAGTAATGGACACCCTGAACTAATGAAGAAGCACAATTACCAACACCTATGATAGCAACATTTATTGTTCCCATATTTGTTTTCTAACCCCTCCTTACTCTGTAAATAGCAAAACATCATTATACAACTATTATAGAAGTAGTGTCTTTTCCACTGCCTCTAACCCTATCTTGCACTACTGCTGGGATTAAGCTTTACCTATTCTAAATACCTTGGTTCCGCATACGGAACAAATTCCACGAACCGCCGGTCTCCCATTCTTGAGAATGACTTTTTCAGAGTTTTTTATCTCTCTCTTCGCCCGACACTTGAAACAATAAGCTTGCATTGAAAACTGCCTCCTTTCTTAAGAATTGCTATATATTTATTTAAATTACCTTATCACATGAAGCAATGTCAATACCCTTGAGATGAGTCTCAACAGGAATTTGCAAGACTGGTTCGCCTTTGGCAGAGATGGGCTAATTTAAAAACTTTATTTTTTGTCCTCTACAAAAGCTTGTTCCATCAGATTGAGTAACTTCGCCCCTCGCTCAATAGAATCATCATAACTGAAACTGAGTTGGGGAACACATCTCATTTTTAGCCTCGGCGCCAGTTCTCGGCGTAAAAATCCTGAAGCGGTATTAAAACCTGCTAACATATCTCTTTTATTCGTTTCATTTCCCAAGATGCTAACAAATATCTTGGCATATTTAAGGTCGGGTGAAAGCGAAACTCCAGTTACTGAAATAAGCTCACCAAGTCTGGGGTCATTGACCTCACGATTAAGCAGTCCGCCTATCTCCCGCTGAATAAGTTTACTTATTCGCTCGCACCGCCTGGTCATCTTAATCTCCTGCAAATTCCTTGCCTCTATTATTCTGAGCATAGCGAAGAATCTCTGAGATTCTTCATTCCGCTTCGCTCCATTCAGAATGACATTTAAGGTACTTTAGTCTATCCTTTCCTTGCGATAAAGCTCGATAATATCGCCAGGGTGGAAATCAATAAATCCCTCTATACCTATACCACACTCGAGGCCAGCAGATACTTCAGTGACATTCTCCTTAAAACGCTTTAAGCTGGAGACTTTGGACTGGCAAATAATTTTATTTTGTCGCAATACTTTAGCCTGGGCATCTCGCCATACCTTGCCCTCTGTAATATAACCCCCGGCTACCTTTCCTTGCCCGCTAGGGAAGATAGCTCTTATCTCAGCACGCCCCACAAGAATTTCGGCATAAGTTGGCTCAAGCATCCCCTTCAAAGTCTTATCCACGTCTTCTATTAGCTTATAAATTACATCGTAGTGCTGAAGGCTCACCTTCTCTTCTTCAGCCAGTTTTGTTGCTCCGAGCGTTGGGCGGCTATTAAAACCAATAATAACGCCTTTCGAAGCTGAAGCCAAAAACACATCGCTCTCTGTAATGCTACCACTAGCAGCATGGATAACTTTAGCCTTCGTCTTTTCTGTGCTTAATCGCTCTATGGAGGCTTTTATGGGTTCAATGCTGCCCTCGACATCCGTTTTCAAAACAAAGTTAAGTTCCTTTACTTGCCCATCGCTTATCTGGCTGGAAAGAGCGCTTAAGCTTAAGGGAGCACGAGCTATCGTAGTTTTCTGTTTATCTACGATGCTTCGTGCCTGGTGCTCGTTAATAACCACAGTAAAAGGTTCTCCCGATTTTGGCACATCATTTATGCCGAGTACCTCTACTGGGGTTGATGGCACAGCTTTCCGAATAGATTTTCCCTTATCATCGAACATGGCTTTAATTTTGCCCCAAGTATTGCCAGCTACTACAACATTTCCTAGTTCAAGAGAGCCTTTTTGGACAAGCAGGGTAGCTAAAGGACCTTTAGTTTTGTCTAGCTTGGCTTCGATAACTACTCCTCCGGCAGCGCAATTGGGGTCAGCTTTTAGTTCCAATATATCAGCAACAAGGAATAAGTTTTCTAATAAATCTGGGATGCCCTGTTTTTTCTTGGCTGAAATAGGAACACAAACAATATCACCACCCCATCCTTCAACAACCAAACCCAAATCGGCAAGCTGTTGTTTTATAAGGTCAGGATTAGCATCAGGTTTATCAATTTTATTGATGGCAACTACTACAGGCACTCCAGCAGCCTTGGCATGGCTTACGGCTTCCACAGTCTGAGGCATAACACCATCATCAGCGGCAACTACCAAAACCACAATATCGGTTACCTGTGCCCCATGAGCTCTCATGGCAGTAAAAGCCTCATGTCCTGGCGTATCCAAAAAGGTAATTTTGCGCCCATCCACCATGGCTTGGTAGGCACCGATATGTTGTGTAATAGCTCCTGCCTCATGAGCAGTCACATTAGTTTTTCTGATGGCATCAAGGAGAGTTGTCTTGCCATGGTCAACATGTCCCATAACAGTAACCACTGGAGAGCGAGGTGGGAGTTTCCCTTTTGCCTCTTCCCTGCGATGGGGCGAAGCGCGGCGCTCTACTTTCTTCTGAGCCTCGTAACCAAAACTCGTAGCTATTAAAGATGCGGTATCAAAGTCAATGGTTTGGTTAATATTGGCCATGATGCCTTTGCGCATGAGCAGCTTGATAATTTTCACAGGCTCGACCTTTAGAATGTCAGCCAGATGCTTTACAGTCATAAAAGGCAGGAGTTCGGCTTGTGGCAAAGATCTGATAGCTATATTTTCCCCTCCTTGATTACTAGCTGCCTGTACTTTGCTATTCAAATTTAGCTTCCCTCCGGCAAGTTATTGCTATACTGGGCTAAAAACCGACGATTATCGTTACTAAGCTTTGTCCGCAAAGCGTATTCTAACCGATTTTTCTTTAGTGCTAGCTCCCAACAGTCTTTTTTAGGACATAAGTAAGTGCCTCTACCCGTCTTCTTAGCGGGCATATCTACTTCAACTGTTCCACTTTCAGCACACACCAGGCGAATCAAGTCTTTTTTATCCCTCTTTTGCCGGCAGGCGGCACAAGTACGCTGAGGTATGTGCTTATTCTTCAGGCGCATTATCCTCAAAATAACCCTTTTGTTTTTTATGTGCTTTCCCTTTAACCTTGCCCTTCTCTCCATTTGGTGTTTCTACTTTTAGTTTACGAGGTAAAATATCCTCAGCAAAGCGAATCTGCGGTGTTTCTTCAGGCTTTTCAGGAGGAGCTTCTGAAACTAAGCTAAGCTCGTCATGGGCTGAAAGTACAGTTGCTTCTTCTCTCTCGGACTCGCCAACTGGTTCAAGCGACACTGATTCCTTTTCTTTAGCATCCAACTCTTCAGGGGTAGCCTGTAAACTCGCCCTTTCCACCCCAGCAGCAGAGATGCTCTTGATGTCAATCCGCCAACCTGTGAGTCTTGCTGCTAACCTAGCATTTTGTCCTTCTTTGCCTATAGCTAAAGAGAGTTGCTTATCAGGGACAATTGCAGTAGCCACTTTTCCCACCTCGTCGATTTCGATATTTGCTACTTGGGCTGGACTAAGGGCGTTAGAGATAAACACACAAGGATCGGCATGCCACTGAATTACATCTATTTTTTCGCCATTTAGCTCGTTGATAATACTTTGCAGCCTGATGCCCCGAGATCCAAGACAACATCCTACGGGTTCAACGCCCTCTTGGCTGGTTGATACTGCTACCTTAGTTCGATGTCCAGCTTCGCGAGCTACAGCTTTTAGCTCTACAACCCCGTTGTGAACTTCAGGGATTTCCAACTCGAAAAGGCGACGCAGCAGATTGGGATGGGAGCGAGAGAGTATTATTTGAGGTCCTTTGACACCTCGAGTTATCTTGAGAAGATAGAATTTAAGTCGTTGCCCTTTATAATAATGCTCATTATGCACCTGTTCACCTGGGGGAAGTATTGCCTCTGTTCTATTCAGTCTGACATAAATTTGCTGAGGTTCAGTAAATTGAACTATCCCTGTAACAGCTTCTCCTTCCTTACCAGCAAACTCCTCGTAGATTGTATGGTATTCCGCTTCGCGTAATCGCTGCAGAACAACTTGCCTTGCTGTTTGAGCCACGATACGCCCTGTATTCATGGGCGTGGATTCTATTTTTATTATCTCACCAACTTGAGCTGCGTCTTGCCATTTTCGAGCCTCGTTCAGGGAGATCTCGCAATCTGGATCGGCAACTGACTCAACTACAACCTTTTGGATATAGGCTTTAATTTTACCGGAATCAGGGTCGATTTTTACCAAAATATCTTGCTCGGGAGAAGAGTCTTTTTTATAGGCCGAAGTAAGCGCTGATTCCAATGCAGCCAGAATCACACCCTTAGGCAAGTTTCTCTCAGCTGAGAGCTGAGTGATTGCAACCATAAACTCAGTCTTCATCTTTCTTAACCCGATCTTCAGATTTAATAAAAAAGTGGGTTTTACCCACTTAGACAACCTCTGGTTTAAATGTAACATAACTAAGTAAAAAAGGCAAAGCTCCGCTCTCGTTCGTGTCAAGACTCTTTAGAAATGTCCCCTACTTTAACTCATTAGAAATGTCCTCTCTTAGTGACTTCAT
>CAZPDE010000005.1:0-33887 GCA_964585315.1 uncultured Dehalococcoidales bacterium
GGTGGAGACCGCCGATTGAGATTATCACTAACAGGTTTGAGCAACAGATTCAATTCTGTCTTTATTCTCCTGTAGTAGGTTATCAATCTTCTTCCTTATTGTTGATAAACGTGCATTCTTAGAGTTTAGGCTTGGTTCTACCTTGACCTCCTTTTTAGCCAACCTTTCGCGTTTTCTTTGCGGAGTAATCGCAAGTGCATTCACTGCAATGACAATTTCTGCTCCCATATTACGCACAACACCCACGGGCATAGGATTGACTATCCCGCCATCAATCAAAAATCTGTTCCCCCATTTCACAGGCGTGAATATCACCGGCATGGAGATACTTGCTCTCACCGCTTCTATCACTGAGCCTTCGTTAATGACGACTTCCTCCATACTTTCAACATCAGTAGCTACAACGGCAAATGGCATTTCTAAATCTTCAAACTTCACATCTCCAATAATGGAGCTCAAAAACGATGTAACCTTTTGCCCTTGAACAAATCCCTTCCATAGCAATATCAAGTTCGGGTCAACTAAACGTGCCAACTTCTTCCAATCTACACCTAATGCTATCTCCTCCAAAATGACCGCCTTTCTCTCTTTGGCATAGCCGGCGCCTATTACTGCTCCCGCACTTGTGCCTGCTATCATGTCAATAGGAATTGATTCTTCTTCCAAAGCTTTCAATACTCCGATGTGAGCCAAGCCACGAGCAGCGCCACCGCTTAAGGCTAAACCAATTTTGGGAGCTTTACCCATTGAAATCCCCGTCAATCTTTAAGTGCATATTCTACAGCAGCTTTGGCATGTATCGCTGTGGTGTCAAAAAGAGGAACTGAGCAATCTGCTTGTTTTATTAGCAGAGGTAGCTCCGTGCAGCCTAAAATAATTCCCTGGGCGCCACTGCCAATAAGCCTTTTCATAATTGTTTTAATTTGCTCTCTTGAGGAATCCTTTATTTCTCCTGCGCATAATTCGTTGAAAATTATATTGTCGACTATCTGGCGCTCCGATTCACCAGGAATTACAACATCAATGCCATATTTTCTTGCTAAGCGACCTTTATAAAAGTCCTCCTCCATAGTAAATGTAGAACCCAAAAGTCCAAGTTTCTTAAAACCAGAGGGGATAATCGCCTCGGCAGTAACATCGGCGATATGCAGCAACGGGATATTTATATTAGCCTGAACATCATCTGCCATCTTGTGCATTGTATTGGTGCAGATTAAGGCAAAATCTGCTCCACCTCTTTCCACCCTTTTGGCGGCATCTATCATTAAACTCGTAGCCTCACCCCACTTTCCTTCAAGGTGGCATTTCCTGACCTCGTCGAATTCAACACTATACATCACAATTTTGGCTGAATGAGACCCACCTAATCTTTCTCTTACCGCCTCATTTATAATTCGGTAATACTCCGCCGTTGATTCCCAACTCATTCCTGCAATAAGTCCGATTGTTTTCATAGTCCCCTTACCTCCTTATCGTTAGTGTGTGTTCTGAAGTTGTGTTATCTGTCGGAATCTCCTCTCCGTGCTCTCTTAAACTTTCCAGGTATAAATCTATCGCTTCCTTTGCCATGTCTATAGCCTCTTCTACGCTATCCCCGTATGTAACACAGCCAGGAAGAGAAGGAACTATTACTGTGTAGCCTCCCTCTGGCTCTTTTCTGAGCAAGACTCTGTAACTTAACACACTCAGGTCTTTACCTCCTTAAGTCCAATTGTTTTCATGTTCATTCTCCTCGTAACTATGTGAATAAGTCCCTCTCAATCATTTTCATATATTTGTTTGCATAAAACATGTCTGGCTCGTGTTTCGTTGGTCGAACTCTAATTTCAAATTGAGGATTATCTATGCTGTTACGATTAAATAAAATAAACCCTATTCCAAAAATTAAGCACAAAGCATCGAGTCTTGAAATATCCTCTGTGGATGAGTTTTTGGGAACCACTATGTAGGCCTTATGACTAAATAGCTTATATGAGCAAGCTTGACCAAATGCTGTAATTAAATCTTTTGTGTCTGCTTTTATTTCTGCTGAGACAATTTCGGTGGGTGCTGTGATAATATCACTTTTAAGCTGTTCTCGCTTTCCTATCACATCAGGTGTCCCCCATTTATCTTTGAATTTATTCCCTCCCAAAGGTATTGCTTTAGTACACTCTTCTAGTTCACTAACAAGCCAATCTGCAAAAGGTTTATAAAAATTCTCTTCTTTTATCCTCTCAATTTCTTTGGGAGCTTCGCGTTCTATCTCGCTAATTTCCATATCACGAAAGGTAGTATGGCGGAATAATCCTCGAGTTGGTTTGTAAACCTTATCAGGCATCCGCAAGTCTAAATCCCATATCGTGCTCTCGATGGTCCTGTACAGAATATTTGGAAGTTCCTCTCGTATTTCCCTTATAAGTTCTGCGCGGATAATGCCGTCTGGATTATTCTCGACGATTTCAATTGCTTTTGAAGTAATTTCTTCCTTTTTGGTCTTCATGTCAATTAATCTCCTTTTAGCGGTCGCAATTTAACATCTGCGTAAGCTCCTTCGATTAGTTGGCGGAGAGGGTGGGATTCGAACCCACAGTCGCCAAAGGCGACACGCGCTCTCCAGACGCACCTGATAGACCACTCCAGCATCTCTCCGCAGTCATATGTAGCTTATTTTGTTTTCTTGAGATATTTTTCGTGTTCTGGACCGGTAAACACAAAAGCTGGGATGCTAGGTTCTAGATAATTATCATTTATATAATCCAATCTAACTTCATTTATATCAACTAATAAACTCGCCAACGCATCTTTAACCGAGGGCAGGTGTTCGATGAAGCTTTTTTCGACAGCTTCTTCGTAGGCATCATTCTGCCAAAGGTCTAATGCCTTATTATGGGTAATAAGAGCAGCGTGAAGTTCTACAGCGTCTCTTAGTAGATTTTCTGAAACCGCAATATAGTTGTTCGAAATGAATAATTCCAAGCAGGCGCTCTCAAACTGATTAGCTGAAATATATCTTCCCTTTTCGCCTTTTTCCCTCAATCCTTGATTTTTACTTGTGGTATCAAGTATCGGGGTGACCTTATCTATATTGCGTGATAATTCACAAATCAGCGCAGTCAATTTTTTCAAATTTGCCGATTTCTCAATAGAAAGTAGTGCGATGTTTTTAGCTTTCAAAAAATCAGCTACTGGATTGTCCGACCTTTCAGGATTTGTCTCTATGTCCTCTAGTTTTTTCTTTATAGCACTTTTGAATTCTGCTATTTTAGCTGGGGATTCGCTATAAAAAGCGACTGGGTATGGCCTTAAATCGAACGGGATAGGTTCCTCACCTTGAGCAATAAGGAGAGTGCGATTTGCCAATGTGTGTCTTACTCCCAGCTCATAAAATACATTCGCATTGTTATCGGTTAAATCAGCTATCACAACCTGTGCCATATTCAGTTCGTTCACTATACCTTTAATGATATTCTCTCGTTTTGCCCTGGAGCGTATGCACTCATAGCCAAGCTGGCTTTGTTCAACTGCTGGTTTAAACACATGTTCAAATATTTCTGTCCATTCCTCTTCAGTGCACGACGTAGTTCCTGAAAGTGGCATAATTACAAAGCACTTCTTTTTAGTGTTCATTCCTTTTCACCTCAACTTTGGCGGAGAGGGTGGGATTTGAACCCACGGTCGCCAAAGGCGACACGCGCTCTCCAGGCGCGCCTGATAAATCACTCCAGCACCTTTTCGTAACTCTTACTTTCCCTTACCGAATAACTCATTGATGAGTATTTGCTTATCTAGTTCCAAATATTTAGCGATGTCGCTTAGAATATTACTGAGAGTTCCTACTTTCAATGGTTTATGCTTCGGTATAGTGATGTGGTGCTCTCCTTTCAAATTGGTTGTTAGCCTAATATGACTTCCGGTTTGTCGAGTAATTTCATAATCATACTTTTTGAGAAGTCTAGTTAATTCTTCACCTCCTAAGCCTCTTGGAATTTTCACACTGCTATTACCTCATCTTTTACCAGATGAATTCTAACTATGTGTGGCATTTCCTTCTCTTCAAAGTGGCACCTCACAGCATCTTTAATTGCTTCTTTCAACTCTCCCAAGCTTTCTCCCTCTGTATAAATAGAATATCCTAGAGCTTTTGCTTCATATCCGCCCTCTGCTGATTCTTCGACAAGAAATATTATCTCTTTATCCACCTTCACTTACCTCCTTAATTTCCTAAAATTGGCGGAGAGGGTGGGATTCGAACCCACGGTCGCCAAAGGCGACACGCGCTCTCCAGGCGCGCCTGATAGGCCACTCCAGCACCTCTCCACTTTCCTTAATTATACTTTTTCACAGTAAACTTTAAATACTACTCGCCCCAATCCTCCATCTCTTATACTAGCGTCCATGCAGCTAGCTTGATCACGCCACATATCATTAGGGTCAAGCCCCTGCAAAATTCGATCCATAATCATCATGCTGAACGGATATAAGCTAGCTATGGCCCAAAGACATATACCAGGGAAGGTAGTTTCCTCAGGGATTAACATCCCCGCCCCGTTAAAGACAAATTTATCACCTATTTTGGGTTGCAGTTCACAATGATCAACGACCCGAATAACCTCTGCTATTATCTTGTAATGTCTAAATCTGTGTTCTTTATCTAAAAACCCCCATTGTTCCGGGGAAAGCATATTAAGTTCTTCGTCTGTCCAACCACCCCCTTTACTCAATTTCCTTCTTAAATCAGCAATTCTTTCTTGTGAAACTGTTTCTTGTGTCATAAAAAGTCTCCTTTCCTAGATTGTTTTTCTTGGCGGAGAGGGTGGGATTCGAACCCACGGTCGCCAAAGGCGACACGCGCTCTCCAGGCGCGCCTGATAGACCACTCCAGCACCTCTCCAACTATACTGAAAGCTGTCAGCCGATAGCTCTCAGCTGTCAGTTATGATTTCCCTTACCTCTACTTCTAAAACAGGAATATCTTGCTTCACCGTGTCCCAAACAGCGTCTACGTCCACGCCAAAATAATCATGGATAAGCTTATCTCTCATACCAGCCATCTTCTTCCATGGTATATTTGGATATTTTCCCTTGAATTCTTCAGTTAACCTCTTAGTAGCCTCTCCTATTATTTCAATCTCTCTTATCACACCAGCTTGAGCTAAATTATTATTCATAAAATCCTTATATTTTACTTCCTTGGTGTATTCTTCGATTCGCTATATAGCATCCAAAATATGCCTTAAATATACATGATTGTCTTTCCTCATTCGTAAATCACCACCATTTCCTTCCTTATCCTGTCAACTAAATAGGGGCTTATGGATTTTTCAGTTAGCAAATCTACCTTTATACCTAATGCTTCGGATAGTTCCTGTTCTATTCCTACAATATCAAGAAGAGTTTTCCTTTCCGAAAATTCAACAATAATATCTATATCACTTTTTGGGTTTGCTTCATCTCTGGCATAAGAGCCAAAAATACTTATTTTTTTTGCTCCATGGCATGCGAGAATTGAAGTTACTTTTTTAAATATTATATTTGTTGCAATTTTGCCTTTGTTCATCTTTTCGCTTTCATTTATCTCAGTGGCGGAGAGGGTGGGATTTGAACCCACGAGGGATATTTCACCCTACCGCTTTTCGAGAGCGGCACCTTAAACCACTCGGACACCTCTCCTTGGTTACATAGCCAATTATAGCATATAGGGGCGTCAGCTATGTGCTTTATAGCTTGCTCTCTATATAGTATGATTGCTTTGCTTTGATTTGGTTCAAGTTTGCTCTGTGTCTCGCTATCATTTTATTCGCTGGAACGAAGCTAGCTCGGTATGGGGATGCCATTGCTGAGAAGACTGGCCTGGGGCGAATGTGGATAGGGTTGGTGCTTCTTGCTGCCATTACCTCTATGCCAGAACTGGTTACGGGAGTGAGCTCTGTTGCCTTGATTGATTTTCCTGCCGGTCCTAACTTAGCCCTGGGCACCCTCTTCGGAAGTTGCGCTCTCAATCTTGCCATACTGGCTTTGCTGGATATCCTCCATCGTCATACTCCAGTTTTGACTGAAGCAAGCTCAGGACATGTGATATCAGCCGGATGGGGGATATTGCTTATTGCCATCGCAGCAGGAGGTATTTTTATGGGGTGGAAATCCATTGGACTAGCCTTAGGATGGGTGGGCATCCTAAGCGTTGTCATTCTTATAGTATATTTGGTGGGGATGTGGAGGATGTTCCGCTATGAACGCAGCCACCCGTTGATGGTTCAAGTTGCTTCGGGAAAATACAAGGAAATTTCCACGAGAACAGTGTACCTCAGATTCGCACTGGCAGCGTTAGCAGTGATTGCTGCTGGAATATGGCTATCATTTATTGGTGATGAAATTGCTGAGGCTACTGGTTGGGGGGCGACTTTTGTTGGGAGCTTATTTCTGGCAATTACTACCTCTGCGCCTGAGTTAGTAGTTACTATCGCTGCATTACGTTTGGGCGCTATAGATATGGCTATCGCCGATATATTGGGGAGCAATATGTTTAACATCGCCATCATCGCCCCGGTCGATCTTTTTTATACTCATAGGTCGATTCTTTCCTCAGTGTCAAGTAGCCATCTCATCACTGCTGTGGTGGCAGTGGTGATGAGCCTTCTGGTTATTGCAGGGCTCAGGTTTCGACAGAAACGCAAGACTTTTGTCGTCATTAGTTGGTACGCACTCGCTTTAATTGTGATTTATATTTTTGGAGCTTATGCTCTATTCACTTCAAGCGCTGGTTTGTGGTAAGCTAACACACTGTGGTTTAAAGCATTGATGTTATGGTAAAGCTTCAACATAGAATCATTACCAAGCAAGACAGCTTTGACATAATATTAAATATCCTAAAATTTGACTATCTTTCTCTTGTTCTGTTACCATTCTGGCATTGCCCCTGTAGCTCAGAGGATAGAGCGCTGGCCTCCGGAGCCAGGTGCGAGGGTCCGAGTCCCTTCAGGGGTACTTTCCACGATAAGGAGGAGTTGTGTCATGGGTAAGCTTCTTGAGGTAAGATGGCATGGAAGGGGAGGAATGGGGGCAGTGACTTCAGCAGAATTAGTTGCTCGTGCTGCTATAAGCGAAGGAAAGTATGCTCAGTCATTCCCTAGCTTTGGTCCTGAAAGGAGAGGAGCGCCAGTTCTTGCTTTCCTGAGGATAAGCGATGAATTTATCAGAATCAGGACGAATATTTACGAGCCTGACATAGTAGTGGTGCTAGATCCAGGGCTGCTCCGTGCCACAGATGTAACTTCGGGGCTCAAGGATAAAGGTAAAATCATAATTAATTCGAGGAAATCACCAGATGAGCTGAAGTCTGAATTTGGGTTTAACTGGCCTGTGGCTACAGTCAATGCTATAAAGATTGCCAGGGAAACGATAGGATTGCCTATCACTAATACCACCATGATTGGTGCGCTGTTAAAAGTTACTGATGATGTGAAAGTCGATTCTTTAATTGAACAGTTGCAGGAGCGGTTTGGAGCGCGGGCTGGGGGTAATATCGAGGCTATGAGAAGGGCTTACAGGGAAACTGTAGTAAAGGAGTAAGAAATTGGTAGAGAAAAAGCTAAAAACGGCATACGATTTCACCTGGAGAGATATGGAGGTTGGCAATATACTAACAGAAGCGGGAAGCGCTAGCTTACGCAGAACTGGTGATTGGAGAAGCGAGAGACCAGTAATGGATAAGGAAAAGTGCAATAAATGTGGCTTATGTTGGCTTTATTGCCCTGATGCAGCCATGAAGCTTCTTGAAGATGGATATTATGAGCCTGATCTTTTTTACTGTAAAGGTTGTGGTATTTGTGCCAAAGTGTGTGCAAGAGGGGCTATAACTATGATAGAGGAGGAAGAAAAATGAGCAAGAGAGTAGCGCTTGAAGCTTCACATGCAGTTGCTGAAGCAGTAAGAATGGTTGATACGGATCTTATTGCCGCTTATCCTATAACACCTCAGACGCATATCCCTGAACGGCTTGCCGAGATGGTATCCAACGGCGAGCTAAACGCAGCTTATATACCTGTTGAATCAGAACATTCGGCTATGAGTGCTTGCCTTGGATCTGCAGCAGTAGGAGCCAGGACTTTTACTACTACCGCGGGGCAGGGATTAGAGCTCATGCATGAGGTTGTTTATGTTGCTTCGTCCATGAGATTCCCTATTGTTATGGCGATATGCAATAGAGCGCTTTCTGCGCCGTTAAGTGTTTGGGGAGACCATTCCGATGCCATGGCTGTCAGGGATACTGGCTGGATTCAAGTATTTTGTGAGAATAATCAGGAGGCATTTGATTTGACTCTCTGGGCTTTTCGTGTTGGCGAGGATCCTGAAGTTCTATTTCCTGTAATGGTTCATCTCGATGGGTTTACCCTATCGCATGTTACAGAACCGATGGTTCTGCCGGAACAGAGCGAAGTAGATAGATTTCTTCCCAAATTTCAATACCGCTTTGCTTTAAATCCTGATAAACCAATGACCCATGGGGCTTTTGGCCCCCCCGACATATATGCGGAGACAAAGCTAGCTCAAGAGATGGCATTTGTGAAAACTAAGAAGGCGATACTCCGAGGGTGGAAGGAATTCGGAGATATATTTGGCCGCTATTATTCGCCTGTTGAGTTATATAAAGCTGAAGGGGCTAAAACATTGCTTCTGACCATGGGAAGTTTTAGTGAGACGGCAAAGATTGTAATAGACGAGAGACAGTCCAGGGGGGAATCCATAGGGCTTGTGAGACTACGCCTTTGGAGGCCATTCCCCTTTGAGGAATTTCGCCAGGCGTTAAAGAGTGCCGAAACTCTCATTGTCTTCGATCGGAGTATTTCTTCTGGAATGGGAGGCCCAGTTTTTTCTGAAGTTAAAGCGGCTTTATATGATGAGGAGAAGAGGCCCAGAGTAGTCAATATTATAGGTGGTTTGGGTGGAAGGGATATGCCAGTGAAGGATTTTGAGTATGTTATTGATAGAGGTCGGGAGATCGCCGAGAAGGGGTCAGAGAAAGTAATTGAGACAGTAGGCATAAGGGGGTAAAAATGGAGGAAAAATTCATAAAGTTCGGTAAAAATCTTGTAACTACTGAAGAGTTCTTCGCCGCAGGACACAGTTTTTGTATTGGTTGTGGTGAAGCTTTGGCAATGAGACTTGCTTGCAAAGCCCTGGGAAAGAATGTGATAATCAATATGGCTACAGGTTGTGATGAAATTTGCACTACGCCACTTCCCGTCACTTCGTGGCGAGTTCCCTGGATGCATACTCTGTTTGAAAATGCTGCCGCTACAATCTCGGGTGTGGAAGCAGGTTTGAAGATTCTAATGGAGAAGGGCAAAATACCTCAGAGAGATATTAAATGTGTTGCCGCGGGTGGAGATGGAGCAACTAGCGACATAGGGCTTCAAGCTATATCTGGAGCGATAGAAAGAGGCCATGACTTCTTATATATCTGCTGGGACAACGAGGCGTACATGAATACCGGGATTCAGAGGTCAAGCGCCACGCCATATGGGGCTTCAACTACCACTGCTCCTGCTGGGAAGGTTAGCATTGGGCAAAAAACTCAGAAGAAAAATATGGTTGAGATTGTTGTGGCTCATAATATACCCTATGTAGCTACAGCCTGCCCTAGTTACCCTTTTGATTTGCTCGATAAGGTTAAGAAAGGAGCGGAAGTTAAAGGGCCGGCTTACATAAATATCCTAGCTCCCTGTCCCACAGGTTGGAGATTTCCTTCCGATATGACCATTGAGATAGGTCGTCTTGCTGTGGAAACAGGGGCTTTCCCACTTTACGAGGTGGAGAATGGCCGATATAAGTTGAATGTTGCTCGCCCCACGCTGAGGCCTATTGAGGAATATATGAAGCCGCAGGGCAGATACCGTCACTTGCCAGACGAAGAAATTCAGAGGATTCAGGAGAAGGTAAACGAGGAATATAGCAAGCTTAAAGCGAAGGTAGCTGCCTTTGCTGCTTAGCTTGTAACTAAATACATTTCCTCTTTCTCTGCTACTGCGAAATTGCTTTGATTGCCTCTCACTATTATAATGCGTAGCGATACGGGGTGTGGCGCAGTGGCTAGCGCGCATGGTTTGGGACCATGAGGTCGGAGGTTCGAATCCTCTCACCCCGACCAGAGATAGGAAGGGTAAATGGGGCGGTTTTGTCCAATTTATATGTAACTGGTTTTATAATCTAACCTTGACAATTGTATGTTGCTAAACTTATGATAGTAGTATCAAATAAGCTTGATTGGAGGTGATAAGGCGTGGTTGAAAGAAAAGCAGGGCAACCATATGCTGCAGAAGAGATACTCTCTTTTGACCGTATTAAGAGGGCTATGACAGCCAGGGTTCTGGACAGAATAGAAGATTTATGGCAAGGGAAACAACCTATAAGTGTTGAGCAGATGAATGAAGTAATCACTGATGAGTGGCGGAAGGTCAAGGAAGCAGTGCGGTCATCGCCAGCAGCGCGGGAATCCTTTCGCAAGTATTTGGAGCACACCATCTCTGAGCAGATAGATAAATTGGTGCAGGAAGATAAAACTGAGCTAGAGTCATTGGGCGTCGTGGAGAAGAGTTTATAAGTTGGTTTCACAGATTAAGAATGATCCAGCGGCACAAGTTGACCGAGAGCTAGATACAAAGCAGATAGTTAGGCGTCTCGAAATGTTAGATGAGAGGCTGGATAATATGGACACTGTGATAACATCACTTGTGGAAAGAGTGATGGGAAGACCTCTTGTTATAGAAATACCTTGCCCTAAATGTGGCCAAATTATACAGGTTAATGTAACCAGTAGTGTAAGGTTGAGTGGCAAAGAGGGCGGTTAGCTCAGTGGTTAGAGCGCTGCGTTGACATCGCAGAGGTCACTGGTTCAAATCCAGTATCGCCCATTTGTAAAAATGTAGCAAAGGCTAGCACAAGGTAAGGTTAAATGTCACAAGGTACTGAAAAGAAGGCGAAAGATTACTTGTTTAATAGTTTCCAGCATCCACAATATAAATTTTCGGATATGGAGGGGGAAAGCGGTTTCGATTTGTGGATGGAAGATGTTTCTCATGGATAAAACAATTTTAGACAATGGGGCTAAATTTAAGCCTGAGTTTCGGGCCAAGATTGTAGGAACAATGAACTATCATGGAACCAAGGAGATACAGTAACGCGATGAAGTTCACCGTAACTTTTGAACAAGCTGAGGATGGCTTCATCGTAGCCAGTTGTCCTGCCCTTCTTGGATGTCACTCTCAAGGGAGAACCAGAGAGGAAGCCATTACCAACATTAGAGAGGCTATGCGGGGTTACATAGCTAGTATGCGTAAGCATGGGGAGCCAATACTCGTAACCGAGGTTGAAGAGGTGGAGGTTGCAATTTAGTGAGCTGTCTTCCTGTAATATCAGGAGACGATTTTGCCAAAGCAATGCACAAGATTGGATATATTGGGGATCACACCGAGGGTAGCCATATGATCTTGTTGCACCCTTCGGGACGAAGGTTGGCAGTGCCTAGACATAAAGAACTGGGTAGGGGTTTATTAAGGTCTTTAATTCGAGATGCTGGGCTAAGTAGGGAGGAATTCTTAAGATTACTGCGCGAATAACTTGAAAACGAAACTAAAAGTGCTGTCTATTGTTCACTCAAGTCCATATCGTTTGGGATATTGTGTTTATATCTTAAATCTTCAATGAAACAGCTTCTTATGAAATCCCCACTTTTTGATGCAAGCTTTCATTGGTTATAATAAAATTTGATGGCTACTGAAGAGAAATTGGAAAGGATGCGCCATTCTGCGGCTCATATCATGGCAGAAGCAGTGCAATCTCTTTTTCCTGAGGCTAAATTCGGCATAGGACCGCCTATCGAAAATGGCTTTTATTATGACTTTGACCTGCCGCGCCCATTAACACCAGAAGATTTGACCGTAATTGAGCGTAAGATGAGGGAGATTATCGATGCCGATCTGCCTTTCGCAAGAGAGGAAGTGAACGAAGAAGCAGCACGCCGCCTCTTTGCTACTCAGCCCTATAAACTGGAGCTTATCGATGAGCTTCCTGATGCTACGGTGACTATCTATAAGCAAGGCTCCTTTACTGATTTATGCCGTGGACCTCATGTAGCTTCTACCAGTGAAGTAAAGACATTCAAGCTTACTCATATAGCTGGAGCATATTGGCGTGGAGATGAAAAACGCCCCATGTTGCAAAGAATTTATGGTGTGGCTTTTGATAGCCAAACGGAGCTTGAGGATTATTTGGCTCATCAGGCTGAAGCAGCCAAACGTGACCACAGAAAGTTGGGCAAAGAGCTTGACCTCTTCAGCATTCATGAGGAAATTGGTCCTGGCTTAATTTGCTGGCATCCTAAAGGTGCTTTGATTCGGCAGGTTATCGAGGGTTTCTGGAAGGCGGAGCACATTAAACACGGCTATGATATCGTTTATACTCCTCATGTCGCTAAGCTAGATTTATGGAAAACTAGTGGGCACTGGGAATTTTATCGAGATTATCTATATTCACCAATGGAAGTTGAAGGACAAGAATACCTGATAAGGCCTATGAATTGCTTGGGGCATATCTTGATTTTTAAGAGTCGGACACGTAGCTATCGCAATTTGCCCTTGAGGTACGCCGAATTGGGCACAGTATATCGGTATGAGCGAACTGGCGTACTATATGGTCTAGCCAGGGTAAGGGGGTTTACTCAAGATGATGCCCACATTTTCTGCCGTCCTGACCAAACTGAAGGAGAGGTAATGGAAGTTGTGAAATTGGCGCAATTCATGATGTTTACTTTTGGCTTCGCTGATTATGAAGTGCTACTGTCGACCCGTCCCGAGAAATATGCTGGCACGGTTCAAATGTGGGAAGAAGCCACAGAATCTTTGAAGCATGTTTTAGAGAGGCTTGATTTGCCTTATAATATAGACCCTGGCGAAGGCGTTTTTTATGGACCTAAAATTGATATTAAACTCAGAGATGCTCTAGGGCATACTTGGCAAGGTCCTACTATCCAGGTTGATTTTAATTTGCCACTACGCTTTAATGTTTGCTACATTGGTGAAGATGGTTTAGAGCACAATGTGATAATGATACATCGCACGGTTTTAGGTAGCATGGAGCGGTTTTTAGCTTGCCTTATCGAACACTATGGTGGGGCTTTTCCTGTATGGTTATCACCAACTCAGGCGATGATAATTCCTATAGCAGACCGTCATATTAGCTATGCTCGTGAAATAGAAAGCGAGCTTAAGAAGGAAGATATTCGAGTTCAGGTGGATGACCGTTCTGAGAGGATGAATTTGAAAATAAGAGAAGCTCAACTAGAGAAAGTTCCGTATATGCTTATAGTGGGTGATAAAGAGATAGCTTCATCCAGTGTGTCACTTCGCCTCAGGAGTGGCGAGGATGTGGGCTTAGAGACTCTGTTACAAGTTAAGAGTAGAATAAAGGTAGTTATAGAGGCTAAGTCTTAAGCTGTCTTCGGGAGGGTAGAGCGGTATAGTTAAAAAGTTACCGATTAACTGGCAAATTAGAGCTAAGGAAGTTCGCCTTATAGGGGAGAACGGAGAGCAGTTAGGCATATTGCCTCTATATCAGGCACGGCAAATTGCTTCAGAGCACAGCCTCGACTTGGTGGAAGTGGCATCAACTGTAACTCCACCAGTATGTCGGCTTCTTGATTATGGAAAGTACAAATATGAGCAGGCGAAAAAGGAGCGGAAGGCGAAAGGAGGACAAAAAATTGGCTTGCTCAGGGAGATTCGCTTAAGGCCAAAGATTGAGGAACACGATTTACAAGCCAAGCTCAAAACAGCGAGGAAGTTGCTGGAGGGAGGCAGCAAGCTAAGGCTGGTGGTAAGGTTTAGAGGGCGTGAGCGTGTTTATCCTGAGCTAGGGTGGAAATTGTTACAGAAGGTAGCTGAGGATTTGAAAGAGGTAGCCACAGTAAGCGACCACCCTGCCAAGCAGGGGGGAACTATAGCTTTGACCCTTTCCCCGGTTCCTACTAAGAAATTGAAGGAGGCAAAAATAGATGCCAAAGCTCAAGACTCATAAAGGTGCGGAAAGTCGCTTCCATGTGACAGGCAGTGGCAAGCTCATGCGCACTAAATGTGGCAAAAGCCACTTGAGGCGAAAAAAGGCTCCCAGAACTAAGCGTCTCTACGATGAGATGATACCAGTCTCCTCTGCAGATGAAAAGCGAGTCAGGAGACTTTTGCCCCATAAATAATAAAGGTGGTTGTTTAGAAATGTAGTTGCCCAATTTATTGGACGAGCCTGCCTGATGAATCAGGCAACTACAAGAATTTTGGAGGTGAAACATCTCTGAAATGCCTAAAATAGAACGAGAAAGCAAAAATTAAGGAGGATAATCTTGCCACGAGCTAGAAGCGGGAAAATCACTCATCAGCGTCATAAGAAAGTGCTTGAGCTAACTAAGGGACACCGAGCTACGAGGCATGCTTTATACCGTCGAGCTCACGAATCAATGCTGCATGCTTTGGATTATGCCTACTGCCATCGTCGTGAGAGGAAGGGCGATTTCAGAAAGTTATGGATCGCTCGCATCAATGCTGCTGCTCGGGCCAACGGGCTTTCTTATAGCCAGTTTATAGCTGGATTAAAAAAATCAAATGTGGAAGTCAATCGCAAGATGTTGGCTGAGATAGCAGTTAAGGATCCTGATAATTTTGCTAAATTGGTGGCCTCGGCAAAATCTTGTTCTGAGCCCTTTGCTCCTTATCATTCTGAGGGAGCAGAGCGACCGAAGAATCTCGCTTAGGATAAACTCCGTGAGGAACCGCTAATTAATGCCTAAACAGCTTGAAGAACTTCACACGCAGGCTCTTAGTGAGCTAGAAAGAGTTAGTGAGCTTAAGGAACTTGAGTTATGGCGTGTTCGTCACCTAGGTAAGAAAAGCAAGTTAATACAAATTTTGCGCTCCTTAGCCAGTCTCCCCTTAGAGGAGCGGAAAAAAGTAGGCGCTCAAGCTAACGAAATCAAGAGAACTCTGGAGTCAGACTTAATTGAAAAGAGAGAGGTTCTAGAAGAAACCAGTCTGATTTCCTCTCTAGCACATGGGACATTAGATATTACTTCGCCTGGTCGTCCTATTCCGGCAGGACGGCTTCACCCCAGCACTCAGATACTTGAGGAGATTTGTAATGTTTTCCGAAATATGGGGTTTCAGATTTTTGAGGGACCTGATGTGGAGTGGGAGTACTACAATTTTGAAGCTTTGAATATTCCTCAATGGCATTCGGCACGAGATATGTTTGCCACTTTATGGATAGATTCTCCAGGGGAAGGGGCGAGACTCTTACGTACCCACACCTCGCCAATGCAGATTAGAATTATGGAGAATAGTCACCCACCAATAAGAGCTATAGTCCCAGGCCGCTGCTATAGATACGAGGCAACCGATGCCACTCATGAATCTATGTTTTATCAAGTTGAAGGTTTGGCTGTGGACAAGGATATTACCTTGGCTGATTTAAAGGGTACTTTATTTGAATTCTGCCATTGCCTTTTTGGCGAGGAGAGGAAAGTGCGCTTTCGCTGCGATTATTTCCCTTTTGTAGAACCCGGGGTGGAGGTAGCTATTCAGTGTCTAGCCTGCAATGGGGATGGTTGCCGAGTGTGCAGTTACAGCGGCTGGGTTGAGATTTTGGGTGCTGGCATGGTGCATCCCGATGTTCTCAAGCGCGTCAATATTGACCCCGAAATTTACACAGGCTTCGCTTTTGGCATGGGCGTAGAGCGAATCCCTATGCTCCGCTATGGCGTTGATGATATCCGCTTGTTTTACAGCAATGACTTTAGGTTCCTAAAACAATTCTAAAAGCTGATAACTGATAGCTGAAGGCTGAATAATGAAAGTCTCACTTAAATGGCTTCGTAATTATGTTGATGTCAGCCTCGCTCCTAAAGGGCTAGCCGAGAGGCTGACTATGGCTGGCGCCGAGGTCAAAAGCATACAATGGGTGGGCGGTACATGGAATAATACGGTAATAGGGGAAGTAACGGCTCTGGCTCCTCATCCTAATGCTGACCGCTTAAAGCTAGCCACTGTTAATCTTGGCACACAGCAGGCTACCGTGGTTTGTGGTGCTCCTAATATTAGCCCTGGTCAGAAAGTGCCTTTTGCTTATGTGGGAGCCCAGCTTATAGATGGTCATAGTGGGGAGTCTGTAATATTAAAGCCAGCTAAAATTCGTGGCATTCTTTCTGAGGGCATGGTTTGCTCAGAGAGAGAATTAGGGCTCTCCGATAGTCACGAAGGTATTATGATTCTGCCGTCAGAAGCTCCCGTAGGCATGCCTTTAGCTGAATATTTAGGCGATGTAATTTTCGATTTAGATATAACGCCCAACCGCCCCGATTGCTTATCCGTAATTGGCATCGCCAGAGAAATTGCTGCTCTGACTGAGCAACCACTCCACTTGCCTGAAATCCATTATGAAGGGGCAGAATCTTCGATAGATTCCTTTGTCTCTGTGGACATAATCGAGCCAAGTTTATGCCCCAGGTACTGTGCCAGTTTAGTTATGGGAGTCAAGATAGCTCCTTCCCCCAGTTGGCTGCAACAGCGTCTAAATAGCTGCGGAATGCGTCCTATTAACAATGTTGTTGATGTTACTAACTATGTAATGCTGGAATATGGTCAGCCTCTTCATGCTTTTGATTACCATAAGCTTAAAGGAAAACAGATTATTGTTCGTCGGGCTAGAGATGGGGAGATAATAACCACTCTGGATGGCTCAGAGCGCGTCCTTAGCCAGAATATCCTGGTTATCGCTGATAAGGAAGTAGCTGTTGCTATTGCTGGAATTATGGGGGGCTTGGATACTGAAGTTACGGATGAAACCAGTGCTATCCTTTTAGAGTCGGCGAATTTCAACCAAGCTGTTATTCGGCAAGGATGTGGGCACCTCGGGTTACAAGGTGAAGCCTCGATTCGTTTTGATAAAGGGCTGAATCCAGACTTGCCAATTCTGCCATTGAAGCGAGCTACTCAACTACTGCTAGAGCTAGCTGGCGGCAAAGCAGCCAAAGGTATAATGGATGTTTACCCTGGGAAATCAGAACCAAGAAGTGCATTGCTCTCTGCGGAGCAAGTGAGACAACTTTCAGGTATGGAAGTTACCACTGATGAAACGCTTAAAGTATTAAAATCTCTAGGCTTCGAATATCAAGAGACTGAAGCGAAGCAATCTTCACAAGTTTCCGTGTCTGTCCCTTATTGGCGTAGTGATGTTAAATACACCGCTGACCTTATAGAAGAAGTTGTTCGCATTATCGGCTATGATAGGATTCCCATAACCAGACTTAGCTTTTCGTTGCCTCCACAAGAATCAGCAATGTCATTGCGGGCACAGCGAAGCAATCTCAGGCAAAAGCTGCGTAATACTTTAGCCGGCTGGGGCTTCCAGGAAATACTAACCTATTCTTTAGTCAGCATGGAAAGGCTACAAAAGCTTTCTCCGCAGCTCGAATTGAAAGTTACGCCTCTTAAGGTAGCTAACCCGATGACCAGAGAACAAGAATATCTGCGTGCCACTTTGCGCGTTGGAGTTCTAAGCACCCTGTCTCATAACCAGAAGTTTGAGCAAGCTGGCATAAGGCTATTCGAAATTGGCAAGATATTCTTGCCACAAGGAAAGGAGCTGCCCTGGGAGAAGGAAATGCTTTGTGCTGTGCTCAATGGTTCGAAGGCAGAATTATCCTGGCATGGTGATAAAGAGCCGCTAGATTTTTTTGATGCCAAAGGTGTAATTGAAGGTCTGTCAAAGCAATTAGGGCTCGAAGCAAGTTTTGAGAACAGCGATGATGAAAGCTTACTCCCGGGGAGAGGGGCTAACATAGTCATTAATAGTGACAAGGTAGGCATTGTAGGTGAGCTTCATCCCAAGGTAGCAGAAGCCTTTGATCTTTCTGGTTCTGCTTGCCTTATAGAAATTGATATGGAGAAGCTGGCAGACAAAGCAAGCGAACTGAAAAAATATCAGCCTATCACACGCTTTCCAAGCGTAACTAGAGATATTGCATTGGTGGTAGACGAGTGGGTAACCTACCAACAGGTGAAGGATGCCATCCGAAGCTTTCCACTAGTAAAGGAAGTCACTCTTTTTGACCTCTATGCTGGTGAGCAGATACCAGAGGGCAAGAAATCCTTTGCTATAAGGATTGTCTATCAATCGCCTGACCACACTTTGACTGATGAGGAAGTCAATCAACCCCAGCAGGGAATTCTGGATAGATTATATCAAGAACTGGATGCTACTCTGCGGGATTGAGTGGTAAAAGGGAAAGGGTATAGTTTGAGTTACTCATGACAAAAGGCAAAAGAAAGCCCTATTTGTATCTGGCTATATCTTGCCTTGTTGGCATCATTGCCATATTTGTCATCGATGGCTATCTGGGCATCTACGATACATTTTACATAACAGCTAATGAGCATGAGAAGGAGATAAGCTCTGATTACTGGCTGCGCTCTAAGGGCTACTCTTATCCCTATTATGTAGCAGCCGAATGGGGCGAGACAGTCCGCTTTCGGTATGAGATTGACAATCGTCGTTTCTCATCCTGTTCTACTCCTATTAAGGCATCGGTATGGAAGGAAAACGAGAAGATACTCGATTTATTCTCCGAGGATAGGTTGATAAAGCCGTTTGATAAAGCAATGGCGGAATGGATTTTGGATTCAGAACAGCTCCAAGCGCAAGGATTTAGCGCTGGAGAATATACTATGAAAATAAAGCGTGCGGGGATGGAGCGAAAGATAATTATAAGTTATTATGTCGAAGGTTCCGAGCTAGTGTATCCGAAATATCCTCCACCTCCACCTCCACTTCCACCAGATTAGCAAGATTTTGAGCAAATGAGGACTTATATTTTATATGGTTTCGGCATTGTACTGTGTATCTCTGGCATAGCTTACCTGGCTGCGGAGTATGTGAAATATCTCTCCGATTGGGGCAAACTAGGTTGTCTCATTCTTTCCATAGGCCTTTTTGCTTTATTGGGGAAATACTTTCAAGAAATAGGTTGGTAACTTAGCATGTTAACGGCTATAGGTACAATTTTATCGCTGGCTTTTATCGGGTGGTTGATTTGGCATGCAGTTAAGAGAAAGCCAATTAAAGCTCATATGGCGATGTATGGGCTTGCTTGCGTGGCTGGCATATTCACCCTTGCTTTCTTCCTGAGCATGGACATATCCAAGATGATTAAAATATTGGCTTGCATCATCTCAGGTGGTACTTTGATATACCTTGCCGCTCGATTACAGCAGCGAGCTAAAGCTGATCAGGATTGACCACCACTTTGCCGTAACGCTTCCATTTCGTAATGTGTATGGTGAAAAGATTAATCGTAAAGACATTCCTACAAGGTCAGCCTTTAGAAAGCCAGAGGAAGCTAACCCACAAACAGGGATTGAAGCTCACTGCTGTTTGACCGAAGTTCTTGTGCTCGTTCATATGGTTAGTGACACCTTCTCCCTTCTTTTATTTTGTTGATAGCGTTCAAGAAATTCCTGTGGGGTAAGATATCCTAGCGCCTGGTGAGGGCGGATGGTATTATACACTTTTTCCCATTTGGATAATGCCTGGTTCAGTTCTGCTATCTCAAAGCTTGTATCTGTTACCTCATAAAACTCTTCAGTATGGGTCATTTGTGCCCTTTCCACATGTCCATTAAGTTTGGGTGAGCGCGGCGGTAAAACAAATAGTTCTATGCCTCTCCTCTGACATTCCTCCTCAAAGGCGTCTTGAAACTCCGCTCCTCCGTCTCTTGAATAACTCTAATGGGAAATGGCATTCGCCTTAATAGGGTATCAATAAAGCCAGATGCGGTATGTGAAGTTGCCCTGGTATGAACCTCTAGTACGTCCCACCTCGAAATGATATCCCTGGCAGTAAAGTGTTTAAGCACTTTACCTGGAAAAGGCCTGACGTCCAATGTATCCACCTCTACAATATCTCCAGGCTCCTTAGCTACATACTCTTTAGGCTTCCTTATTGCGTAAGGACGCTGCCTCTGCCTTTTCCTTGCTGATATATGGTTTGGCACAGGTTCTCTAATACACCACGCTCCTTCAGCCGGTGGAGTATCCTGCCCACAGTGGATGCGGAACAATTGAATCCCTCACGGTGCAACAGTATCGCCAGCTTATCTTTACCCCATCTGGGATATGTCTCTCTTAACCTGAGCACAGCGTTAACCATCTCCACTGAGTAAGCAGGTTAAGTCTTTGCTTGGCATTCTTCGATAGTTTGGGGATACTTGCCAGATATCTATATCCTGGAGTTGTGCTGTAAACATTCATAGTGCAACCATTACAGCGTCCTTTCATAATTTATGTGTGTCACCTATCTATCTGAACTACATCAGCCCGCGCTATCGAATATGTAAAACAAAATTCGACCCAAACATTAAAACGCTAGCCTTCTTCAATCTCAATAACCTTATTCCTACTCTTGAAGCCGCTCACAATCCTGACTTGGTTTTGTGGAACGTCGAAATGCCGTGCCAGTAATTTAATAACCGCCTGGTTAGCCTTGCCTTCCATGGGCGGTTCTTTGACCTTCACTACAAAGCTACCCTCCTCCTGGCTAACCTCCTCACTTTTTGAGTTGGGCTTTACCTTAACCTGGATTTTCATTGAGTAAATCTCCTGTGTTCACTAACCTAATGTTATTCTACCAGCTAGATGATAGGATACTCCATTCCCGAATTCGTTTTTTGTAAGACAAGGCAAGCTTTGCTCTAGAAAAGGTGCTAAAATAGGGAAATAAAGAATTTGAAAAAGGCGGATGAACCTGTTACAAATTAGGTTATCAGAGAGGAGGTAAAATGGGTGACATTTTAGATGAAGTTACAGCGCTTATCAGGTGCAAGGAGTGTCCCTGGTATAAGCACTGCATAACTCCGATTCAGGTTAATGCTGAGGACTTGGGGCAATTTAGGCTAATGATGCAGGGGGCAAACCTTCCTGAACAAGCTAGAAGCGAGATGGAGCAGATTCTAGAAAGCATAGCCTCTACCAGCCAGAACATGATTCTCCAGAGCTGCCCAGTATTTACTCAACGTCTCAAGGACAATCCCAAGCTTGCCCAGCAAATCAAGGAGACAATGCAGAATTGGGGAAAAGAAGAAGAGCCAGGTAAAGAGCAATGACAGAGCAAGTAGGCAAAATAGAGAAGCCCCTTCTGGAGCACTTTAAGCAGGGGAAAAAACTTTACCTCGTCCCGCTTATATACTCCAATGAGGAGGCTCCTCCTGAATATAAGGAAAAATGCAGCCGCTATTGGCAACAAGTAACAGAGCAGCTAGGCAATTTAGAGAAGATTGGAAAAGTAAACCGGGTTTATCATGAATCAATCTCCCAATCTGGGGAGGATGGCATGAAAGTCGTGGAGAAGCTAAATCCAAGTAGCTATCAAATCGCTAAAAGTAAGTGTGATAATGGCGCTGCCCTTGAAGCAATCGAGGGGAAGGAATTGCTTGAGGAAGCCATAGATTGGGAGAGATGCCTGCTGGTTGGCTTTATGAGTGAAAAGGTGGCAAGTAAGGTTTCTGAATTTTATGTTGAGGCGGCGAAAAAGAGGTATGAGTTTATGGCTGAGAGAATAAACGAGACGCTCAAGGACAACGAGGCTGGGCTTCTATTCATCAGAGAGGGGCACAGAGTGCAATTCCCCAGTGATATAGAGGTGTTCAGCGTTTTCCCACCGGCGCTGGATGAGATTCATCGCTGGCTTCGTGACCAGGCAGGGACAGAGAGGGAGCAACCAAAAGAGGAGACCAATGGCTAGTATTTTTAAGGGTGCTGCCTATTTAAAATGTAGTTGCCTAATTGACTAGGAATACTAAATGCTACAGGAAAATCAAAAGGCAAAAGTAAAAATGCAAAATGACAAAGCAAAGCTAAAAAATTTTGAGTTTTAATCTGTAATTTTTATCTTTGATTTTTGATGTTTATTAGAGTTTGTTTGGAGTTTAGGATTTAATTTGGGAGTGAAGCGTCCCCAGAATGCCTAGAATTGAACGAGAAATCAAAATCGCCTTGAGTGGGATTGGAGGCGTTTTATGAAAGTGAGGAAGCCTGTTGTTTCGGGCACATTTTACGCTGGCACTGCTGGAGAACTGAAAGAACAAATTGAGTGGTGTTACAAACATGAACTTGGCCCAGGGGCTGTGCCTCAGGTGAGTGACGCCGGCTCGAAGGAAATCATCGCTATCGTTGTCCCTCATGCTGGCTACATTTATTCTGGACCAGTGGCAGCCCATGCCTATAAGGAGCTTGCCAATGATGGAATATTCGATACCGCGGTGATACTCGGTCCTAACCATACTGGTTATGGCTCTCCAGTTTCATTATGGACGGGAAATGCTTGGAAGACGCCTTTGGGGGAGGTGAAGATAAACGAGGAGCTAGCCCATAGACTTTTAGGAGGGGTAATTGCAGCAGACGAGACAGCGCACATGTATGAGCACAGTATCGAAGTGCAGTTACCCTGGCTTCAGCATCTCTATAAGGAGATAAAGATTGTGCCCATAGCTATGCTGGCTCAAGATATAGAGACAGCTACGGCAGTAGGTAAAGCCATTTCTAAGGTAGCTAATAACATTGTAATCATAGCTAGCAGCGATTTCACCCATTATGAGCCTCACCCCATAGCCGCGGAGAAAGACGATTCTATGATAGAGGCGATAATTAACCTTGACGAGGAAGAGCTATATAAGCGGCGTGACCTTCTCAATAGCACAATGTGTGGCTTTGGTCCTGTGGCTTCGGCGATTGTGGCAGCTAAAGAAATGAAAGCCAAAGGGGCAACTTTATTGAAATATGCCACCAGTGGGGATACAACCGGGGATTTCTCTAGAGTGGTGGGTTATGGTTCTATTGTGATAACACGCTGAAAATTATTTGGAGCTTATTATTTCCCCACTGACCTCCTCACCCTCGATTATAAGGATGCCAAAAGAGTTTGTTGCCTTCCCCGGATTGAAGAAAAGAATACCTTCGATGACTTTATTTTGGGATTGATGAGAGTGACCGTAAACGATGATGTCCACTTGGTCCTGGTTAAATGCTTCTCTTACCCTATGCTCTATCCTCCACGGGCCGCCTGAACCGTGAATGATGCCAATCCTTTTGTTTCCTATCTCGATTATTTCCTTGACAGGGAGCACACTTTTTATTTCAACTGAATCCATGTTGCCCTGAACAGCCTTTACCTCTCCTAGCTGCCTTAACCTATCGAGCACTCCCAGGCTAACGAAATCTCCAGCGTGGATTATCAAATCCACGCTGGAAAGGAAATCGATTATCTTTCCAGGAATATCTTCAAATAAGCAGGTATGAGTATCAGCAAGCACGCCTATTCTCAAAATATAGCCTCCAGTGGGCATTATTATAATGTCCTGTGGAAGCTTTTACAAAGTATCTTCTCCCTTGATGGAAAGTGCGGCTAGCCCTGAGCCCTTCGCTACCTGTCATTCTGAGTGTGTGAGCCGAAGCCCTGAACCATTCGCTACTTGTCATTCTGAGTGTGTGAGCCGAAGCCCTGAACAAAGTGAAGGGGAAGAGTCTCGTGGCCGCTCAGGATAAACCATGTAGTGAGCGAAGCGAATCTATCCGCGACGGAACTGGCGAGGGTGAATCTCTGCGTTTAACTACGAGCCGAAGGCAGGCTGTTATCTCCTTATTTATGGTCTTGCGAGGTAACTTCTTTTACCATTTGAATAGTTTTGTCCATGCTAGATAGGGAGAAGGATAAACCTAGCTGTTTTAGCTCTTGACAGCCTAATCCTCGGAACAATTTCCTCCCTGCGACCCTGGTCATTTCATCATAAATAGCAGGCCATTCCGGGCTCCGCCTCTCTACACAGAAAAGAATGAAATCACGAAGTTCAGATGATAAGTTATCCACAGATGGTCATTTTACATTCAGGATGGGAATTTATACAAACTTGCTCATGACCGCTAGAATTCTACCTTCTCCCTTGTTCTTGCCTTAGATAATCCCTTGGTTAAGGCTTCGGTCTCACTTTTGTCCCTTGACACATACAAAGACTGAGAAAATATTTTTTGACCGTTCACTCTGGTGTTATTCTGAGCGAAGCGAAGAATCTCACTCAGGGTAACATAGAGAGTGGCTGAACACTTACAATATTTTTTGGGGCAAGTAAACCTGTAAGCCGAGTTCTGTACCCCATGAAAATGGGGTGGTGACCATCCATCTAGCCCTGATGTTACCATCAGGGTCAAGCGACCAACCCGAGGGCATCAGCCGAGCACTTCAATCGCCCTTCTATTCGGTCTTGCTCCAGGTGGGGTTTGCCCAGCCAACTAGTCACCTAGTTGCTGGTGAGCTCTTACCTCACCATTTCACCCTTACCCCGTGAAATATTATTTCACGGGGCGGTATGTTTCTGTGGCACTTTCCATAGGGTCGCCCCTCCTGGGTGTTACCCAGCACCCTGCTCGGTGGAGCTCGGACTTTCCTCTCTGCAAGTTAAATACAGAGCGGTCACCCAGTTTACTTGCCCCAAGTTTAGTTTATAGTTGAGCAGGAGAAAGGTCAAGTTTGGATGTTATTCTATGCTAGCCTTAAGCACTAAAATATCGAGCATCCCAACATTCTGAATGACAGTCCTGAAAAGCCTATCTCAAGGCTAGCACAACTCTTTGGTCTTGGTATAAGAGACCCGTATCTTCTGCCCGCCCAAAGTGCCCACAAGCTCTATCAGTTCATCTTCTTCAGGAATGTAATTGGAGAAATTTGAACCAGTGCGAGTTAGCAAATAACGACTATCTTCCTGGTCCAATACATCCAACCCCACATTGTACTCTGATGGCATGATTTCGACTCCGCCCAAAACAAAAGTCTCACTGCAAGAATTGCTGACCTCCAGAATACCTCCGTTACAGTTATTCACCCCAATCTCAAGGCAATCAATTGTAGGCTCCACTTTGAGGTCCATAATCACGCTCTTGCCAAAGCAGCCTCCCATCGGCGCAAACGGCCAGTATTTGACACACCCGGGTGCCGGGCTCTCTTTTACGATTATGCAGCCAGCAGTAATTAGGAGCAACAACAGGAGGGGAAAAATTAACAATGGCTTCTTTGCCCCGACCGTCTGCATAGCTCTTCTACTCAAACACTCACCCCTAATAATGACATTTCAACCCTTAACACTTTAACCAATGGTAGCATGGACTCCGAGCCAGAAGAGGCACTTATGTTGTGATTTTACACAAGGCTGGGGGGCATTATCGAGAATTTGGCAAGTTGAAAATCAGAGTACCAGAGCATAGATGATACCTGCTATCCCAGCTATAATGAGGAAAATTCCTACCAGGTAGTTAAGGATCTTGGGGAAAATCATGACTACAATGCCGAAGATAAGACTTATTACTCCCCCAACGATGGACCATGTGGTTGTGCTTATATCCATAGCGTCGCCCCCTTAAGCTAAATTTGATGCCATAATACAAATTCTATTTCAGCAAGTATTCCATAAGGATATTGTGCGCCCGGTGAGCTTTGTCGCCGCCCCTGAATTCAAAGGTTTTCGCCTCAAGTCCTATCGGGGTGATAGTGAGGGTATCGCTGACAAAAAAACCACTTCTAATTAGAAAACCTTTGTGGTCCTCACTAGCCACAGACGCAATGCGATTATGAGGTACACTGACAAGAGCTTTTTTCTTCTTCAGGAAAGCCCTGTCATAATAGATAACCCGCTTGTCGGTAATCCCAATAAATCCCGTGCCCGCACCCTTCAAATCGAAGACAGCCCGAATAATCTCATCTGGCAGACATACGCCCTCGATTTTCTCTAGCTGGTCTTTCTTGTCCACAATCATATCTTCAGCATGTTTTGCCATTATTCCATACCTCCTGTATCTGCAGATGTATCCTGTGTGGTATCATCAACATTTACCGTTATGTCATCTACCAGTCTCACTTGAGTAGGGATTTAATCCAGGTGATGAAGGAATCTACTAGACTCTTAACCTTCTCGAGCAGACCGTCTTCATGAGCACCATCGCCCTGTGTTGTAGATGTGCCACCTTCGCCAAAGCTCCTTGTTCCATCAGGCTGATATACCCACTCAAACTCATACTCAGTAACTGTAATCCAATCATATTCTGCTGGGCTGAATATGTCTTCAATGCAAATCTTTCCATACTTTCCCAGCGACCTCATAGTATAAGAATGCCCTTCGATTGGCTTTGCCGTTTCCTGATATCCGGATTCCGGGGCCTCAGTTATACTGTCAAGAGGTACGGCTCCCATATCAATTATTCCTGGCGAATCAAAAACATGGATTATCGAATCCTCTCCTCTATCGGCAATGAAGAAGTCGCCAACTCCTTCTTCTGAAGTAACTTCACCTAGTGAAAAATTAAAAGCCTCATTCTCTTGATCCCAATCTCTAATCGTTGCATAGCCGCTTGGAAGTTCAGGGGCAGCACCAATGGGTACCGCTAGAGGCGTCAGTGCAAAGACAAGTATCACAATTAGAATGGTTACCAATACAGCGTTCTTCGTCATTATCCCCTCCTATATCTGCAGATGTAAAGCTATCATCACCATTTAGCGTTATGTCATTTGAATATAGACTGAAAGAAGGTTTTGCTGTTAGATATGATGGAATCTACCAGGTCCTTGAGTTTCTCAAGCAGAGTGTCCACAAATGAAATATCCAGAAAGTCGTCTTCTTCGGCTGACCACCAGAAATCATCTTCCGAGGCAGGGTTGATTGTGGTTACTGTCTCCCCCTCGACGGCTACAGAATCATGGGTGGACAGGATAGTTCCTTCTCCAGTAGCTTCGGGAGTGTCCACAGTGAGCTTGCCTTCCATGCAATGAACCTCTATCTTCTCTCCAGCAGTAACGGCAAATTCTGTATTCAGTCCGGTAACTACAGCGCGAGGGCTGCACTTCCACCATTCACCATCTTCGGACCTCTTAATATTTACGGGCACAGTAAAGTGGCCATCCTTCCTGCTACTGAATGCAGCACTTCCTTTCCAAAGCTGAACCTCCACCAACTGTGGAGAATAGTAACCCAGGGTTATCTCGCTGTCCGAGTCAAGAAATATGATTCCCCAGGGACGGTCATTTATCGTCAGATGCACGCTTGCTGTTGAGTCCTTGCCCGTTCGCAAGGGATGCCATGATTCAATCTTCGTGGGACAGGATGCAACTTTTTTCTCATGCTGTTTGTTAGTGGAATCGTAGCTCACCAAGTAAACATCTCCCGAGTATTTATAGACTTCTGCATGTGAACCTTTCAAAGGTGGCTTGTAAATGTCATGCGTGAGCCAGTTTTTCACCTGCTCCCATGTCTTCAAATACTCGGTGATGGCTACAGCCGGGACATAAGAGATATCAGGAGAGTGCTTCACATCGAATTCGAGCTCATCGTCCACGCCATTTAGATAGGCTGAAGCTGCGCTGACTACCCAGTCGTCAGGATACCCATATATGTTGCCATATTCCACATCGGGATTCAGTTGAGCTCCGGTTCTCTCACCACTGTTGAGTGTTTTCATAAATGGACTCTCGGAATAGAGTTGCGCTGCTGGAATCTTGTGCGTCTGGTACCAGCCAGCAGCAACATTTCCTATTACCATCTTGGTCCAGGAAACACCGTGATTCGGCGTTCCGACCATTATCAGCTTTCTCACATCGCCAGGATAATCAGAGAGACCATGAGTATAATAGCGGGCAATCAACCCACCCATGCTGTGACCTATCACATCCACCTTTGCCATCTTGATGTTGGAGCTGGCATAATCAACCTTTTGCTTCTGAACATGTATCTTCAGCGCCAGCGATAGCCCTTCGATAGACTGGTCTGTGGCGCCATAGCTGCCGAGATAGGTATCGAATTTCTCACCCCGCAGGTAAGAGGACATTTCCCCCCATGTAGCTTCACTGCCAAGAAATCCGTGCACCAGCATTACCGGAGGGCGACAGACAAGAATTTTCCCCTCCAGCTTCCCTTCCTGCTCGCTGGCGTCCTTGTAGGTGAAAGTTAGTGGGACTTCAGCAGCCCATACCTTAGGGCCTGATTGATGCACATCTAATTTCTGGGTAAGCTGGTTCTTCATGAGGTAATCTGGCGGATAATATGTAATCTCAGCCTGCCCGGTGGAATCCAGTTTAATCCTGCGCAGAAAGTTTATGGCATCTCCCTTGAGCTCGCCGACATCTGGTTTGTCAACCTTCACATCACTACATCCCGGCAGAGAAATGGAAATGCCAAGAGAGCTGACCCCATCTGCAGCAATGCCTGTGAATGGCTTCCCAGTCACGGGATTTTCTTCTAGTTGAATGCCAATTTCCCCCACGGCAAAGCTCGTGCTCTTGCTTATGTTGGGATAGTCGGATTTAGATGCCGTAGCCGTAACCGTATATATGCCCTGAGAAATGTCAGCAGGAAGCGGAAATTCACACTTATACTTCCCTGAAGAATCGCTAGTTGCGCTAAGCTTTGTGCCGTTAACATCAATAGCCACGGTAGCACCAGCCAGGCTGCCTTCCGTATCCGACACATTGCCCTGGATGATTACTGTCTCTCCAGCAGAATAAGCCTTCTTGTCTGTGGAAACAGTTAAACTCATCTCCTTAGCAAGAGGGCATCCGCTCGCATCCACAGTAACTCCAGCGGGCGTGCTGGGGCACTGGTCTCTATCGTTAGGGACCCCGTCTCCATCTGAATCTTGTGTAGCCCCACCTCCCCTAGCTATGAGGCCACGCCCTACTGCCTTGGCATACAGTATTTCCGCACCACTTTTTACAGGTTTGTTAGTAGCATCAACGTAAAATGTAAACCTGCCAGACTGCCACATAAGAGCAGATAGTCCCTGCTCCTGTTGATACGTTGTGCATATCCCTGCAGGATATTCATGGAAGCTTGTAGAGCGCCAACCTGTCTCTAATTGGATCCCGAGGTACCTTGCTGCTTCGCTCTCTGTACTCCATCGACATATCTCCAGCTTATACTCCCAAAATGAGTCCCCCTTAAATTCCTGCACACCCTGGTGACAGCACCCCCCTTCACACCACCATTCGCGGTGGACATATGTGCTGCCATACCAACCCGCTTCGCGATAACCCGCTAGCTGGTCACTTGTATCCTTCAGTACCTGTTCCATGACCTCCTCCCAACCAAAACCCTGAGCAGCAACAGATGCAGGTAAAACTAGAGTCAGAACCAGAAACGGAAGCAGAACCAAGGAAATAACTTTGCTCTTTTTCATCTCTCTAAACCTCCAATGCATAAAGGTGCAAATGGCTTGCCAAGATTCGCAATGCTATGGAGTAGCCCTGGACCATGACCTTCGCCAATACAGCATTTTTTCTCATTTGTCTCTCCCACCATCACCCTCATATTCTTCACTCCTTTTCCGAAACTAAGAAGCTATTTTCCACAAATCAACTCTACCACCAGGCTTCAATTCTGCCTATCACCCAGAAGTACTACCTCTGAGCCTTGTGATTTCCTGCTATTCTCAAAAATCATCAGGGGAAGGACTTTTGTCCCAAGTTTTGAAGCTAAGACGAATTTAACTGTATTAGTTAACTAAAAGAAACAACAAAAATAGTACTAGCTCTAAATTCTTAGGATTTATGATAATGCAACTAATTTTACCGACAGCCACTATCTCTTTTGGCAGCCAGTCCTAATACAAAAGCTCAAGCTTAACATCCCGGCAAATTGCCCAGAACAAAACAGAATTCTTTATAGCCTTTGCTCGAGCTTAATCCCCATCCCCATCCCCATCCCCATCACCGTCATCATCACCACCATAGTCCTCGCCCCCAGCACCTTTCCCTTTACGCCTTTTTCTTGATGCTATGGCTATCCCGATTATTGCAACTATGACTAGAATAGCTATTACTGTTTCCATCTTACGCCTCCTTCCTAGATATTATTATCTCACTTTTAGTCACAGTTCCTTGCTTTATTCCAAGTACAATATTCTGGTGCAGCTATTGCATTGGATTAAATCACCAGCTTTAGCCTTTTGCCATTGGCTTGTAGGTAAGGTGATATGGCATCCCTGGCATCTTCCTTGCGCTACTTTGGCTACAGCTTGCTCTTTTGCTAGCCTAATCTGCTCATAAAGTTTGAGGGCTGCGGGCTCGATTTGCTGCGCTAGCCCGTGACGGGCTTTGCTAAGCTCAGCAAGCTCAGCTTCGACTGCGGTTTTCCTCTGCCCCAGATTCTCCTGCCTCTGTTGCCATTCTTGCTTCAGCCGCTCAAGCTCTTCGTTGCCAATTTTCACCTCAGCTCCCATCTCTTCCACCTGGCTCATTAGCTCCAACAGCTCGTCTTCTTTTTTGCCGACTTTGCTCTTAAGGCTTTTAACTTCATTCTCAATGTTAACTAGTTCCTTAGGATTCTTAGTCATGCCGCTGTAGAGCTTGTCGTTGAGCTTCTTGACCCTCTCTTGGAGGTCTTCTAAGTCCCATTCGGAACTCTTTTGCTCTTTTTTCGCTCCTGCCAGTTGTTCTTTTTGTGAGGCAAGTTTGGATTCGGCGGCGACCAAAGCTTTATCATCGTTTAGCTGATTTTCAATCTCGTTTAGCTCTTGCTGCCTTCCCTGGAGTTCTAGGTCGATCTGCTGCAACTTATAAAGTTGCCCTGGCAAACTCATAGTTCAACAACCCTTGGCTTCACTCGACATTTCTCGGCGGCAACAATGGCATCGATTCGGGAGATAATATCATTAATTTTGCCTTGGTGGCTTGTTATGACATAATCAAAGAGTGGCAGGCTTTTCATTTCCTCTTCAGCTTTCTCCAACCTTAGGGCTAAATCTGCTGAAGATTCGCTATGGCGATGCTTTAACCGCAGTTCCAATTCCCCCATTGAGGGAGGCATGAGAAAAATAAACACCGCTTGGGGAAGGATTTTCTTAATAGTGACGGCACCTTGAACATCCACTTTGACTATAGCATCCATCCTCCTGGATAGTGCCTGGCTTATCTCATCCTTGGGCACACCATAATAATTGCCATAAACTTCAGCCCATTCTAAAAGTTGCTCCTTATCCCTCATCTGCTGAAATTTCTCCGGGGAAAGAAAGTAATAATCCACTCCGTCTTTTTCTCTGACACGCCGAGGGCGCGTAGTGGCAGTAATAACATAGTGGTAAGAGCGCCCCAGCTTTTTCATTCTGGCAAGGACAAAATCCTTGCCTACTCCCGAAGGTCCGGAAAGAACGATAAGCAAAGGAGGAGATTGCTTCATTTCATTCGCAGTGACACTATTCAAATTTCTCCTCACCGGGCGAAGATGAAGTAGCTAATCTATGAGCGATAGTCTCCGATGACACGGCAGCCAGTATCACATGTCCAGTGTCAAAGATGATAGCAGTCTTGGCTTTTCTACCATGAGTAGCATCAATTAAAAGTCCCTTCTCTCTCACCTCCCGAATGAGACGTTTAATTGGTTGCTGATTTAAGGAAAGAAAAGCAATCGCTCTATTTACAGCTATGACGCTACCAAAACCGATGTGAACTAATTCCGTAGCCATGTTGTCCTCCTAAAGAGATTCTTCACTTCGTTCAGAATGACATGTTTGAGAAACTAACAAGGGAATTCAAATCCTGCCAGAAGGCAGGATAGGAAATCTCTGCTGCTTGAGCCTGAGTGATGATTGTTTCTCCCTTAGCTATCAAACCAGCTATGGCAAGACTCATCACCAGCCGGTGGTCCTTATGACTATCAAGCTCTGTGCCCTGCAGAAACTTCCCGCCATGGATAACCATGCCATCGGGCAACTCCTCAACTTCAGCGCCTAAGCGGGAAAGCTCCTTTGCCAGAGCAGCAATTCTATCAGATTCTTTCACTCGTAACTCGCCAGCATCCCTAATAATGGTTTTGCCTTTAGCCACACAGCCAGCTACAGCTAGCACAGGAATCTCATCAATAAGGCGAGGGATGATATCACCACTAACCTCAATTCCCTTTAACTCACTGGATTCTATCACAATATCAGCCAGGGGCTCATTAGCTTCCCATCTCTCATTCTCTATTTTAAGCTTCCCCCCCATAGCTACAAGGACATCTATAATTCCTGTTCGTGTGGGATTGATGCCACAATCCTTCAGGGTAATTCTGGCATTGGGGTGAATAGCCCCAGCAACTAGAAAGTAGGCTGCCGAGCTAATATCGCCAGGGACACGGAGGCTGAGAGGGGATAAGGGATTACTTAAAGGTGTCAAGGAAATAGAATTCCCCTTTCCTCCACTTCGTTCAAGGACAAGGCTTTCTAACTGCGCTCCCATTCGCTTAAGCAACCTTTCGCTATGGTCACGCGAAGGGATGGGCTGATGCAATATGGTGTTGCCTTGAGCGAAAAGAGCAGCTAATAGGATTGCTGATTTTACCTGAGCGCTAGGAACGGGCAAGGTGAAATCTATGCCATGCAGTTCCCTCCCCTTAATCACCAAAGGGGCAAAAGAATCCTTGCCTCTTCCCCAGATTTCAGCGCCCATGGACCTCAGCGGCTTAATTAACCTTCCCATAGGACGAGAGCGAAGAGAATCATCACCAGTGATGACAGACATAAAAGGCTGTCTGGAAAGGAGACCACTGAGGAGACGCATAGTGGTGCCACTATCTCCAGCATTGAGCACGTTCGCAGCTTCCTTAAAACCATTTTCACCAACTCCTGAAACTAAAATAGCTGACGGCTGACGGCTGACAGCTTTCAGTTTGCCAATTTCCACTCCCAGAGCCCGCAGACACCTCACCGTAGCCAGACAATCTTTGCCCGGGGCAAAATTACTGATTTCGGCTTTACCTCTAGCTAAGCTGTTAAGTATAACCGCCCGATGGGAGATAGATTTATCGCCAGGCAAAGTAATCTCTCCCTCCAACCTGGGACAGGGGTTGATGGTTCTTATTGTGTTTTGTTTAGCCATTCTTGTCTTATCTCATTAGCCTTAGTTAGAGCTTCTTCCAACCTTTTATCTCCTAAGTTCACCAGTTGGCGATAGCTCTCCAATTCTTTACTGAATTTATCAATCCAGCGCAGTATAGCCTTTTGATTGCTAAGGCAGATATGAGCATTTACCTCGGGGTTCCCCGAAGCTAGACGAGTAAGATCACGATAGCCCGAGGCAGCTAGCTTAGACATCTTATGCCACGAGACATCCTTTGCTGTGGCTGACACCAGAGCCGCCGAGAGCAACATGGGCAAATGACTGATGCCAGCTACTAAATCATCATGCTCCTGAGCATCCATTAAAAAGGGGGTTGCCTCCAGCATTTTTACCATATTTGTCACTCTATCTATTGCATGAGGCGAACTCTTCTCTGCTGGAGTAAGGCAATAAGTGCATCCTTGGAACAGTCCAGCCTCGGCAGCGTGGATACCATAGCTTTCCTTCCCTGCCATAGGATGCCCACCAATGAAATTTACTGTTGGCGGCAATATTGCTTCAGCCCATTTCATGACCTGAAGCTTGGTGCTCGCTGTATCGGTAACTATACAGCCGGGAGAAAGGTAATCTGCAATTTGTGATAGGATTTCTTTTATAGTCAGAACAGGAGTGGCAATGATGACGATTTCAGCTTCTCTGACCACATCACTTAACTTTGTTTCTGCTCTGTCAATTGCCCCCAACTTCAGCGCCACGGAAGCGACTTCAGGGCGGCGGACATAGCCAACTATGCTCCATCCCGATTTAGCTAGCCGCTTTAATGCAAGCCCTATAGAACCGCCGATAAGCCCAATGCCAATGATAGCAATGTGCACCTTTCCATTATAACATGCTTTAGCTATCAGCGTTACTGTTAGTCTCTTCCAATACAAGATGAGCCTGGAGAGGGTATCGATTTCCAATACAAG
>CAZPDE010000006.1:0-33132 GCA_964585315.1 uncultured Dehalococcoidales bacterium
CCATTCCCAACGAGAGCTATGTTTTTAGCCATTGGAGTGGAGCTCTCAGTGGCAGTGCGAATCCCGCCACCATCCACATGGATTCCGACAAGAATGCAACTGCTCACTTCAGTAAAGCGCAGGAAATGCACATAGCGGGCATCGAGGTGGCTTTAAAAACTGGCGGATTCTGGTTTTGGAAGTACACCTATGCTACCGCCATGGTACTCATTATTGACGCTGAGAATAGCCCTGTGGAAGGCGCTCAAATATCGGGACACTGGAGTGGAGCCACCAATGATAATGATTCCGGAACAATCGATTCAAGTGGCAAGGTGACATTCGCATCTAATCACATGCAGCGCGCTCCGGAGGGAACGACATTTAGTTTCACTGCGGACAACGCAAGCAAGAGCGGCTGGACATATAACGCAGAAGCAAATGTCGAAACTAGTGATTCAATCACAGTAAATTCCAGCGGCTCAGGGTTGTCTCTCAGCAGTGTTTTGCTTCTGGTGAGGGAATTTATCCAGGGGAAAATAGCTTCACTATTTGGGGCGATTGGCTGTCAAGAGATGTGAAACATAGTTAGGGCATAAGAGCCTCTTGGAAGCTTGCTGATTCTAGCGGTGATGCTTCATCTGGATACGCTGGTATTGTCTCAAGCAAGCTAGATAAGGACAAACATCTCTCCACTGCCGACAATGGCGCTGCTATTTGTCCGAACCAGAAGGGAATGAGATTGCCACGCCCTCGGCTCATAATGACGGATAAATTGGTCGGGGACAAGCCCCGACCCTTAAACAACATCAAAAATTAAAATTACAAATCCACTAAAATTAAACATCAAAAATCAAAGGTCAAAATGACAAATCAAAATCCAAAACAAAATGAGTTTTGATATTCGGATTTGGAATTTTGGATTTGTTTAGGGTTTAGTGCTTAGATATTGGGATTTCATGGTGGTGGGGTTCATCCCCACCTCATACTTACAAAAAAACTTCATTTTCAACCCAAAAGTATTTACTTTTTTGTGCTATTTTCGTTTATAATAGTAACATGTCATTGCGAGGCGTCCTGAGCAAAGCGAAGGAACTCGCCGAAGCAATCTCTTAGAGCCAGGAGGATAAGATGAGTATTTTGGAGGAGAGAGTAAGATTTACCTATGAGGATTATCTTTGCCTTCCTGACAATGGCAAAAGATACCAGGTAATAGCGGGAGAAGTTTATATGGCTCCAGCGCCAACACCGAATCATCAGGATATTCTAGGAAGGTTGGTTGTTCTTCTACAGACTTTTGTTGAAAGACACAGTTTAGGAAAAGTTTACTGTGTCCCTTGCGATGTCATTTTATCCCCAGAGGACATAGTCCAGCCTGATATATTCTTCATTTCAAAGGAAAGAAAGCATATTATCACTGAGAGAAACATTCAAGGGGCGCCAGACCTTGTGATTGAAATCCTCTCTCCTGCTACAGCCAAGCTGGACAGAACCCTAAAAGCCAGGCTGTATGAGAGGTTTGGAGTAAAGGAATACTGGTTGGTTGACCCTGAGGAGAAAAGCGTAGTAATATGTGAAAGTAAGGAAGGTAAATTTAGCCTTGCTCAGGAAGTGAAACGGGAGGGTAAAGTTAGCTCCAAGGTCTTGTCCCATCTTGAGCTAGAAGTAAAGGATATATTTTGACTGGATTGCCACGCCGGAGCCTGCCCTGAGCGACCCAGATTCTTCACTGCGCTCAGAATGACAGGAAGCGAAGGGGCTCGCAATGACAAGAGGGTGTTGGCTCATAGCTAATAGAATAGAAAAGGGAGGGTTAATTAAATGAAAGTATTATCTCGACTGGTTATCGCACTGGTTATCTGTCTTATCACTATTCCCATGCTGGCTACTCCAGCGCAAGCTGATGAAAGCATCACATTCAACCCCAAGAACGGTAATGTGGACCAGAAGGTACATGTCATTGGGTATTTTGCTCCCGAAGATGAAGACAGCACAGTCTATATCTATTATGAAGTAGCCGATGATGAGTGGGAGTTGGTAGACTCCTCTGCCTCCATAGATGATGAGGGTGACCTTAAAGATGCCTATTTCAACGTTCCTCCAAGCTGCCGTGGTGAGCATGAAGTCAGGGTTTGCATTAGCAAGCAATCCGACGCTGACCCCCATTTTGCTGAGGGAGATTTCACTGTAGAGCCATCGTTGGAGATAGCAAAGCCCAGCAGTGAGAAAGGGGCAGCAGGGACTACGGTTGAGCTCAAAGGCTGGGGATGGGATGCGAGTGAGTCGGAGATTGAAGTCAGGTTTTACCTGGAATCTCCTGGAACCACCCATTATGATGATGAAGATTACTATGTCTCGTTCGGACCAACAGATATCGATGTTAATGGTTATGGCAGTTGGGAAGATGTCACCTTCAAGGTGCCCCCAGCCAGCGAGGGGAAACATTGGATATACGCTGTGGGAGATGAAACAGATAGCATTAAAACAGATAAAGTCAAGGGGGTGAAATTCGAGGTATTGCCAGGAATAAGCCTGGATATTGAAAAGGGCTCTCCCGGTGACACAGTCACAGTAACCGGCAGCGGATTCAAGGCAAACGAGACCAGCATCGAGATACTATTCGATGGCACAGCAGTAGAGGAAGATATTAAAGCTGATGAAAATGGCTTGTGGGAGGAAAGTTTTGAAGTGTCCGAGGCTGTCAATGGCAAATACGATGTAACCGCCGATGGCAGTTACACCAAGAAAGCAGATATTGACGAGGTGGAATTTGAGGTAGTGCCGGGATTGGCGCTATCTCCCACTGAAGGGCATGTAGGCACAATGCTAACCGTTAGCGGGGGCGGCTTTCCCGCCAGTAAACTGGTGAGCATTACCTATGACGGTGTTCAGCAAGGCACAGCCACTACCACCACTAACGGCAGCTTCTCAGGTGTTAGCTTCGAAGCAACCCATACGCAGACTATTCACACGGTAAAGCATCCCGTAGCAGCCACCTATGATTCCACTTCCGTTTCAGCGACAAACTTCGTTATGGAATCAATTGCGCCACCCACATCGACGCTCAACTCTCCAGTCGATGGCAGCAGAGCTGGCTTTATGGGTTGGAAGTTCCGCTCGACATTTGAATGGTCGGCAGTGATAGATGATAGTGGTGTTAGCCATTATAGTTTGCGGATAGCCAGCAGCGAGGTTGCCACCGAACCCACATTATTCTTATTCTCCCAGGACTTGTCCATGGAGAATTTGACCCTTGACACTGAAACGGGCATGGTTAGCTATAAGCTGCCCAAGGAGAACGCCTTGCCCTATGGCGCTTATTGCTGGCAGGTCAAGGCTGTAGATGGCGCTCAGAACGAGGGCGCATGGGCTGCCACTCAATCCTTCAAGGCTGGCTTCTTGCCCTTGTGGGCTTCTATTGTTATTATTGTTTTAATAGTAGTGCTTATTAGCGCCCTGGTTTACTTCTTTGCCATAAAGAGAAGAAGCGATTATGATTGAGCATGTCATTGCGAGGCGTCCTGAGCAAAGCGAAGGAACTCGCCGAAGCAATCCCACGGGGAGCTATGAGATTGCCACGCTTCGCGCGCAATGACGCAAGCAACCCCGTAGGGTCGGGGCTTGTCCCCGACCACCTAAGGCGTGGATAAACCCCGCCACTACAAAGTGGGATTACCACGCGGAGTTTATCCTGGTGAGCCGAAGCTCTGAAGGAACTGAAGAGGAGATTCTTCGCCTTCGGCTCAGAATGACAAGAAGCGAAGAGCTCGCATTGATGCCCTTTTGTCACCCTGAGCGTAGCGAAGGGTCTATAAGAGATTCTTCGCCCATAGGGCTCAGAATGACAAAAAAGCGAAGGGTTCAGGATGACAGGAGGGATTTACACAATGGCGGGAAAAGCAGATTGAAATAAGGGAGGATTAAAAAATGAAGCTAACAGTTATTGGATTAGGGCAATGTGGCTGCCGAGTTGCCGACAACTTTGCCAGGCTAAATTTAAAGGCACACGCTGAGCGCAAGGCAACTATAGCCCCGGTCGTCATTGCGGTGAACACCGACCAGGCGGATTTGACTGGACTAAAGCACATTAAACAAGATTATATGCATCGAGTGCTCATCGGCTTGCGCCAGACATTGGGACACGGTGTGGGCAAGATAAATGAGCTCGGGGCTCAGCTAGCTAGAGAAGATGGCGATAAGGTTTTGGATGCTGTGAAAGCCGAGCCAAGGTTTTACGAGACGCATGCTTTCCTTCTCATCGCCGGCGCTGGCGGCGGCACAGGCTCAGGAGCACTTCCAGTGGTGGCCAAGATGGTTAGGGAGAGGTATATTAGCAAGCCAGTTTATGCCCTTATCATCCTGCCTTTCGAGCATGAGCAGACCACTGAATCCAGAAGCGTATATAACACCGCTACTTGCCTTAAATCCACTTATGACCTGGTGGATGCTGTTTTTCTCGCTGATAACCAAAGATATGTGAGGAAAGATGCCAGCCTGGTTAACAACATGGAGAGGATAAATCGGCAGATTGCCGAGCCTTTCTATGATTTGATGTGTGCTGGCGAGGTAACCAAGGGTAAACATGTGGGCTCAAGGACCGTAGATGCTGGAGATTTGATGGCCAGTTTAGAAGGCTGGACAGCTATTGGCATAGGCAGAACCGAGCTTCCCTCACTGCGCTTTCCCTGGGAGATAAACAAGAAGAGTTTTCGCGATAAGGCTCTGGAAGGCTTCCGTGGGACACAAGCACTGGATGCCACTATAGGCGACCTTTCCATTACCTGTAGCCCCAAGGATGCCGCTAAAGCTATGTATATTATAGCCGGTCCGTCTAGAGAGCTGAACATGGATATGGTCAAGAGCGTTAGCGAGTATATCAAGGAGCTGGCATCTACCGCCGTAATCCGAGGCGGTGACTTCCCCGGAGAGAAACACTTTATCGATGTTACTTTGATATTATCCCAGTTATCTTTTGTGCCCAAGATAAAAGAGTATTACGAGCAAGCCACCCAATACGCTCATGAGCACAAGGAGCAACTAGAGGAAACGCATAAGAGAATTGATGCACTGGCTGAGCTAAGCAAGGAATTGCCTAGCCTGGGGTGAGCTAACCTTTGACCTAGTTATTCTTGTAGTTGCCCAATAAATTGGGCAACTACAAGAATAAGCACTAATATCTAAACTCTAAATCCTAAACAAATCCGAATATCTAAATTCAAATACCAAAAGGCAAAAATACAAAGCCAAGGTCAAAAGTTTTGAGTTTTGATTTGTCATTTTGACCTTTGATGTTTTATCTTTGACTTTTAATCTCCTCAAAAATTGGGCAACTACATTTTTTGATTGAAGCCTTTAGCGTGGCGTGGTTGGAAGTCTCTAGCACCAGTAGCAATCAGCGCCAGGCTCATCAAAAAATCGTCGTGTCCCTCTTGAGGGTCGACATAAAAATTTATTGTCTGGTTGGGGCGATATTGTGCTTTGGCCTTTTGTAGCTCAAACATAGTTTCCTTATATTCCTCGGAGCCATCCTGCTTGTAAAGCTTCAACCTGCCACAGTTCACCGATGACAGGAAATTGAAGCCTAAGTCCGACTTGCTCTTCTGGGTAAATGTAAAGGGAATTACCTTGCTGCCTAGCTGGGCTCTTAAGAAGCTGGCTACTGGCTGACCTATGCCAGTGGCGTCGATTACTATCCTGTGGCAATTCCAGACATCCCTGAGGATATGCACCATTTGAGGATAAAGCTGGCTATGGGGCGTTCCTGTCCATTGGTAGTGCTCTACAACTCTCAAAATGGGCTCTGGTAGAATGAGCTGGGGGCGTTGGACGGCGTCGATTTCGGCAATGGTGAGCACGGTGGAATCCCTACTCCTCTTGTCATTGCGAGGAGCGCTAGCGACAAAGCAATCCCCAGATGTCATGAGATTGCTTCGCTTCGCTCGCAATGACATCTCTCCCTCGTGTTCTCCTGCCAGGTCTATGCCAGCAATGTAGGTTTTCCTCCCCTCAGGCTGGGATTGCCTGTGATGTGTCCCCAACATTAGGGCTATTTGCTGCCGTGATAGGAAAGCTCCACCACCGCTAATGGGGAGCAAAGCGTATTGAGTTCGGAATAGGGGATGATTTTCCCCCAACCTGTCTCTCTCCGTCTCGACGAACTTTAGATATTCGGGATTATACTTGCCCACTTCCTGCCAATCGTATCTAAAATGCCGTTTTATACCATCCCTCTTTCCCAATTCCAGGTTTGCTTGCTTTATCTCCTCGAGCAAAGTGCTGTCATCCCAGGTTGTGCCATAATGGATGGTAGTCACATTGGTGGAGCTCCCCATAGGGCGAAACTCCTTGGTGTATTTCTCTTTACTGACATCCTGGCTCTCATCTATCTCCAGGAGAATATCAGCGGTGTGCCCCACCACCGAAGATGTTTCCTCGGCTGATAAAAAGATTGCCTGCGCCTGCCCCAACCTGACAATGTAGCCCATCTCGGTATGGTAGATGCCATCGAAGCCGAACTCGCTCAGCCTCTCCTTCAACCGTTGCATTGAGATAATGGTCTGAGGCTTGAAAGTAGGTGAGCACTTTATAAGGTTGCCACCTTGCGCTATATAGAGCGTCAATAAAAGGACTTCGAGGTGAGCTGATAACTCGTTCTTGCCTCCCTGGCGAGCTATCTCAACCGAGAATGTTAAGCCCTTGCTGCGCTGAATGGAATCCATTACAGCTATAGCCACTTCTTGCTGGTACGGTCTTAGTCTCATTAGAATAAAATCCTAACAAATATCAAAAATCAAAGATAAAAAATCAAAATGGCAAACCAACTAAAATTAAAAATCAAAGATAAAACATCAAAATGACAATTCAAAGCTCAAAAATGCTTTATTAAACTGATCTTTAAATTTTGCTTTGTATTTTTGCATTTTAATCTTTTATTTAGCGCTGCTCTGTCATTTTGCCTTTTGCATTTTGATATTTGGATTTGTTTAGACTTTAGATGCCAACAATCGTAGTGGTGAGGTTTATCCCCACCTCACCTGTATAATAATGTAGTTGCCCAATTTATTGGGCAGGTGTGCCTGATGAATCAGGCAACTGCCTACTGATTGCTGAGTGCTGACGGCTGATAACTCATTTCCCTGCTACCTTCATTCCTACACCTATTCCTAATGGCAGGGCAACCTCAGTGAGCACTTTAGCGACAGCTTCTTTGAGAGATTTCTTCTGCTCTTTACTAATTTGATACCTGGTTCTAACTAGTTTGGCTATAGTATTTGCTGCCTCAAAATGCAAGTCAATCCTATTTGGCTGACTTTCCACAAGCTCCCTAAGCTTTACTCGCAGTAGGGCAATCTCCTCGTCAATGCCCTCGACCTGTGAAGCTTCCTCAAGCTCCACTTTCTCTGCCTCGTCCAGGGCTCTGCTGTAGAATCCCCTACTCCTTCCGCTGTTTTTTACTGCTCTTCTTGCCATGACAATTTGTTTGGTTTGCCTTCACCAATCCGTAGACGAGGATATGTGCCGCTAAGTTGTAATTTTGCTTCTCTAGGGCTGCCTTTAGTAGCTTCATCGCTCCCTATAGTAGCACTAATGTTCTATAGAAGCAACGAACTTTTGTCGCCACCCTCACCTGACCTCCCTCTCGAAGCGAAAGAGATAAGGTCTTGATTTCATTTGCACCTCTTGGTCGGGGACAAGCCTCGACCCTACAAGCAAGAGAAATCCTAAGCACGAAATACAAAACAATATCAAAGCACTGAGACGAGGTAAAAATGTAAAAGTTAAAATGCAAAATGACCATCCAGCAGTCAGCACTCAGCGGTCAGTATTTAGCCGATAGCTGGCACTTTTGAGCTTTAATCTGTAATTTTGACTTTTTATGTTTGATTTTTGATATTTGTTTAGGATTTACGTTAGAGGAAGGGGTGGCGGGGTTCATCCCCACCTCAAAAGGCGATTTTCAGAACTGATGCGATAAGCCAACCAAGGATGCCGCAGGCGGGGAAGGTCAAAATCCAGGTCAACACGATATTTCTGGCTATCCCCCACCTCACTGCGGAAAGGCGCCTTGTCGCGCCCACACCCATAATTGCAGTGCTTACGCAATGTGTGGTGCTTACGGGAATACCAAAACATGAGGCGACTTCAATGACAGTGGCTGCCGAGGCATTGACGGCGAATCCATTAACAGGACGCAAGGTAGTCATCTTCAATCCCAGTGTTCGGATAACTCGCCGCCCCCCAATAAGGGTGCCAAAGCTAATTGAGACGGCGGATATGACTATAATCCACCAGGTATCAGGGTTCAACAAAGAAAGACGGTCCCACAAACTAGGGTCCTTATAAAAAGCGACTAGTGTCATAGTGATTAATCCAATGGGCATCTGACCATCGTTCTTGCCGTGACTATAAGCCAGGAAGGCTGCCGAAAGGATTTGTAAGTTGCCAAAGACGCTCCGTACTTTCTCCGGCGCGGTACCTCGGAAAAGCCATAATATGGCTACCATTACCAGAAAACCACCCACAAGACCCAAGAGAGGAGCAATAGGAACTGCAGAAATCACCTTTGTTAGAACTCCCCAAACGATGACTTTACTGCCTGAAGTAGCAATGCCAGCGCCTACCAATCCCGCTATCAATCCATGGGTTAAACTTATAGGCATGCCAAAGTATGTTGCTATGAGAGCCCAGATAATAATTGCCCCTGTTCCAGAGAAGACGATGCTCATAGTCAAGGGAGTAACAATCCCCTTGCCAATGGTTATAGCTACCGCAGTGCCCGTGGCTGCCCCGGCGAAATTAAAGCAGGCTGCCATAATTAGGGCAGCCCGAGGAGAAAGCGTCCGAGTGCCGATTACTGTGGCAATGGCATTGGCAGCATCGTTAAATCCATTGGCAATGCCAAAACCTATAGACGCTACAATTACCAGAATTAATAGAGCAAGAGGCTCAGGCATGCTTCAATACTATACCTTCAAGGACATTAGCTACATCCTCCCCTCGGTCAGTGGCATTTTCCATGTGCTGATAGATTTCACGCCATTTGATTATCTCGCATGGCTCAGTGCAATCACCAAATAGCTCAGCTAAGGCAGCATGATGCACATCATCAGCTTCGTTTTCCAGGCTGTTAATCTCCACGCATTGCTCCAGAATTCGGTTGAACTGGTCCCGGTGACGCAAGCGAGGCACTACCTCATTCAACTTATAGGCGACCTTAAGCACGATTGCGGCTAGCTGCCGAGCCCTTTCCGTGGGTTGGGTGATATGGTAAAGGAAGGCTGTCCTGCCAGCAGCCTCGACGAAATCCATTACATCATCCAGTGTATTAGCGAGTGAGGCAATATCTTCTCTATCGATGGGAGTCACAAAAGTGCGATGCAATCGCTTAATTATCTCATGAGTAATAACATCGCCTTTGGTTTCCAAATCCTTGAGTTGCTTTGCCTTCGCCTCAACATCCTCATAATTGTCAAAGAGGTCAACCAGCTTTTCTGCAGCAATAACTAGATTAGCAGTGTCTTGTTCAAACAAGTCATAAAACTTCGTATCCCTGGGAGTTATTAAGAACTTAGGCAAATGCACCTCCTAACTGTCGTTGGGACTGTTTAATTTTGATTCCTCGTTCAAATTCAGGCATTTCCGGAGCTCTTTCACCCCAAATTAAATCCTAACAAATATCAAAAATCAAAGATAAAACATCAAAATGACAAATCAAAATTCAAAGTTTTAATTTTTGCTTTGTATTTTTGCATTTTAATCTTTTATTTACTTTTGCCCTGTCATTTTGCATTTTTACTTTTGCCTTTTGATTTTCCTTTAGCATTTAGTATTTCCAGTCAATCGGGCAACTACATTTTTAATCAACCTCGTTGTTTCCACTTATAGAATAACATATACACAAATAAGGAATTTGTCAAAAAAACAAAAACAATAGAGGCGGCAATAAGAAGGTAAGCGCTTGAAGTAGGGGTTGAAGCTTCTCTCACCCGAAGCAATGCCCGAAAGCAGTGCAAAAAACGATGATTCAATGGCGGAAACTACTTAAACCTTCTCACCTGGAAACGGTAGAGATTAACTGGTTCATCAGCTCCTATTCCCGCCTTAAGACGGCAAATGCTAATTTGCTCCTCAACGCTATCTACGCCTTCCAGGTCAGGCAACAGAAGCCCTCGCCTGAAACCACTCTCCACAATAACCCCATACTTTTTAGGGTCGAGCTGGCTTGTGTCCCTGACAGGTTCAGGCTCGCTAAGGATATCCACGCTATACTCTAAATCATCCAGCTCAGCCACAATCACCGGTGGGAAGCGGAGGTCTCTGGTAGATGAGCTAATAGCGTTAGCCACAATCTCTTCAGCCACATTATTCTTAGTCGGCTCAAAGGTGCCAATGCAGCCTCTTAGCTCATCATGCTTATGAATGGAAACAAAAACGCCCGCCCGTTCCTTCATTTCAGGTATAAGCTCTTCAGGCTGGGGCGTTTTGCCCTCCCGAATGTAGCTTTCCACCGTCTCCTTAGCCAACTTTGCTATGGGATGGAGTTCCTCTGCCATAAACACCTCCCTCTTCACTTTTTGGGGCGGTTTAATTTTGACTCCTCATTCGAATTTAGGCAATTCAGAGATATTCCACCCCAAATTAAATCTTAACAAATATCAAAAATTAAAGATAAAACATCAAAATGACAAATCAAAATTCAAAGTTTTAATTTTTGCTTTGTATTTTTGCATTTTGCATTTTAATCTTTTATTTAGCTTGGCTCTGTCATTTTGCATTTTTACTTTTGCCTTTTGATTTTCCTTTAGGATTTATCCTCCCGTAGTTGCCTGATTTATCAGGCTGACCTCTCCAATAAATTGGGCAACTACATCTTTACCGGCCTCACTTTAGCTTTGTCCTGAAATTAAGCTCAGCGCCACAGAACTTGCATCTTGTGCCATCGAGACCTGGCGCTTGAGTATCGTGGCCAATCCTGCGAACATTCACCTTGCCACAGGAGTAACAAGTGGTATTCTCATACTCATGTCCCGGCACATTGCCCAGGTAGACAAACTTTAGCCCTGCCTTCTTCCCAATTTGGCAAGCCCTTTCCAAAGTGGATACCGGGGTAGTGGGCAAGTGATTTAAATTATGCATTGGATAAAAGCGAGTTACATGCCAGGGAGTAAGCTCACCTAGCTCATCTCTAATCCAGGTAGCAATGCCATTGAGCTGCTCTTCATCATCGTTCATTGTGGGAATGATATTGGTTACCACCTCGACATGCATACCCCATTTCTCCTTAGCCCTCTTGGCTACATCTAGAATTCCCCGCCAGTGAGGGACTTCGGCTAACTCACGATAAAGACCGTCAGAAAAGCCTTTGACATCCACTCTCCAGGCATCAAGCCAGGGACCTATAGTATCCAGAGCCTCGGGGCTGAGGTAACCATTGGTAACATAGACAGTGTACAAACCATTTTCCTTAGCCAGCTTAGCCGAATCCAGAGTATATTCAAACCACACTGAGGGCTCGTTATAAGTCCAGGCAATGCCAGCACAATTATACTTCTTAGTTAGCTCTATCTCCCTCTCAGGGGATAACTGCTGTGAAGTAGCGGGAATATCACTGCAAGAGATTTCCCAATTCTGGCAATGCTTACAGTGGAAGTTACATCCCCAGGTGCCCAGGGAAAAGGCAAAGCTGCCAGGGAAAAAGTGAAATAAAGGTTTCTTCTCAATGTGGTCAGCCGCCATCGAGGATACCTCTCCATAATTCATAGTATATAAAGTGCCATCTCGGTTAATGCGCATGCGGCAAACGCCGAGCTTACCGGGGTTAATAAAACACCTCCACTGGCAAATATGACACCTCACCCTGCCTCCGGGGAGCTTCTCATAGAGCATCGCTTCCTTTTCCATCGATCAACCCTGAACTATTATACCATCATAGTTTTTGTCAACATAATTAGGATATAATTCCAACAAATGCTTGTCATTGGAGTAACCGGCAACATAGGCAGCGGCAAAAGCACAGTATGCCAGATGCTAGCCAAGCTTGGTGCCGCCATCATAGACGCCGATAAACTGGGACATGAAACTTACAAGCCACATAGCCCAGCGTGGCAAGAGATAGTGGCTGCTTTCGGTAAAGATATAGTCAATCCGGATGATGAAATTAACCGTGAAAAGCTAGGGCAAATAGTCTTCTCTCACCCAGACGCTTTAGCTCGTCTCAACCAGATAGTGCACCCCAAGGCATATCGTCTGGCACAGGAAAGAATCGAAGCTTGCCGACATCAGGGGGCTAAAGCTGTTGCCTTAGAAGCCACTCTGCTCATCGAAGCTGGATGGATGGATTTGGTAAACAAAATCTGGTTGGTGGTAACCCCTGAGAACATAGTAGTTCAGAGGCTTATCCCACACAAAGAAGGGAACGAATCCCAGATTTTGGCTCGTCTCAAGTCGCAGATGCCAGCGGAGGGAAAAATGGAATACGCCGACGAGCTGATTTGCAATGATGGCGATATAAGCCAGCTTGAAACCAGGGTTACCGAACTCTTGCGCAAGCTCCACACGATCTGAGTCCAAACATAATTATATAAAACGCATTGAATAATTGCGTATAAGCCTACAGAGATTAAATCCTGAGCAATATCAAAATTCAAAGTTTTAATTTTTGCATTTTAATTTTTGAATTCGTTGTCCTATCAACCTCCAGTTAGCTTTTTTGCACCCGCTAATAAACCTTTTCTCCTCCTTTTCGTTTTACAGTATAATAGACATCAGTTTGATGTCTACCGAAGAATATGTAGTTTCCCGAGCCGTAAAAGGAAACGGAGAGGCTTTTGCTCAGCTCTATGAGGAGCATTTTGATAAGATTTATCGCTATATTCATCTGAGGTTAGGAAACCAAGCTGAAGCTGAGGACTTAACTCAGGAGGTGTTTGTTAAAGCTTTGGAGGCAATCGGCTCTTACAAGTGGCGAAATTTGCCTTTTGCCTCCTGGCTATTTCGCATTGCCCATAATCAAGTGATTGATTATTTTAGAAAAGAGGGCAGGGTAGAAAAGGTGGCTTGGGATGATAACATAGCTCATGTTGATGAGCCTAACCCGGCGGTTGTCGCTGAGCAGAGGCTTGAGAGTGAAGCATTAAGTGACAATGTAAAGAAATTGCCCCCGGCTCAACGTGAGGTGATTTCACTTCGTTTTGGTGCCGAGCTTTCCATTGCCGAGGTGGCTGAAGCTTTGGGCAAAAGCCCAGGCACTGTGAAGGCTTTGCAATATAATGGCATAGTGGCATTAAGGAAAATGATGTTAGGTGATAGGTAGAAAATGGCTAAGAAGATAGAAGACATTTTTAACGAATGCTTGGAGCGCCTGCTTAAGGGCGAAAGCGTTGAGGATTGCCTTAAGGCTTATCCTGAGCAAGCATCTGAACTAGAGCCATTGCTTAAAACTAGCTTTGTTTTAATCCAGAGGTCTGCTGCTATCCAAGCAACTCCCGGGTTTAAGGCAAGGCTTGGCTCTCAGCTTCAGGAAATGCCTTATGCCAAGCGGGAGAAAGCGGAAAAGAGGGTAAGAGCTCCTATTTGGCACAGAAGGTGGGCTATGGCTATGACTGCTATTTTGGGCATCGTGCTTATTGGAATAGGAACAGTTGCCGCCTCGGTGAATGCTTTGCCCGATGATTCCCTCTATCCCGTAAAGCTAGCTACAGAGCAAGCGAGACTGACTTTAGCTTTCTCGGATATAGGCGAGGCAGAACTTCATATTAACTTCGCTGAGCGAAGGGCAGATGAAATGGTTGAGATGGCTCGCCAGGGCAACTATGATAAAATTCTCGTACTAACTGAGCAAGTTGCTAAGCATTTGGACAATGTATGCATGGCAGAGGAAACAAAGGAATTCAGGAAAACACCGCCAAAAGCATCAGTTCCAGCTCTGTCTCCATCCAGTGGAGCAGAAGCTTACGATGCTGGAAAGGAGACGATGAAACTGGAAACAGTGCTAAGCCAAAGCCGCGCAGGGAGTTTAGATGCATTAAGGGATGCTCTAGACAAAGCCCCGGAGAAGCTCAAACCAGTTCTAGAGCGAGCTATTGAGAATATAGCAAAGGATTATGATGAAACCATTTCCATTGTAGAAAGTGGCTCAAGTCCATAATTTAAGCAAAAATCCCCTTTAGGAATTGGACGGCAGGGAGTATAATATTAGCATATGGGCTCTGAGGTTCTTTATCGTAAATGGCGTCCGCAGACCTTGACTGAAGTAGTAGGGCAAGAACCGATAACCCAGACCCTGCGCCATGCTGTGGAGAAGGAGAAAATAGCCCACGCTTATCTTTTCTGCGGTCCACGAGGTACAGGCAAAACCAGCACAGCACGCATATTAGCCAAAGCGGTTAATTGCCCTAATCAGGTGGGTGGTGAGCCCTGCAATGCTTGTGATATATGTCACTCAAGCACTGAAGGCAGAGCCTTAGATGTAATAGAGATAGACGCTGCTAGCAATCGTGGCATTGACGAAATCCGCAGTCTCAGGGAAAGGGTCAACTACGCTCCCAGCCTTACTCGATACAAGGTTTACATTATAGACGAAGTCCATATGCTTACTGAGGCAGCTTCTAACGCCTTGCTCAAGACTTTAGAGGAGCCACCGCCTCATGTGATTTTTGTCTTAGCTACTACAGAACCACATAAAGTGATACCCACTATAGTGTCGAGATGTCAGCGGTTTAATTTTCACCGTCTGTCTCAGGAGGCGATAATTGATAAGCTGAAACTGATATGTCACAAAGAGGATGTTCGCATTGAACTTGATTCCTTAAGGCTTATTGCTCGCGCTGCTACTGGGAGTCTTCGGGATGCGGAAAATATATTGCAGCAGCTAATTGCTTACCACGGCAATCAAATCGATTTTAATCAAGTTCAAGCAGCGCTTGGCGGCAGCGCTGGCTCACAAGTTAGGCAACTGGCTCAGCATATCGTTAACAAGGACATTTCTGCCAGTCTGCAAGTTATAAATAGCATCAACAACGATGGCATTGACCTTCGCCAATTTAACCTCGATCTAGTAGAATATCTTCGAGGATTGTTGTTGGCTAAATTGGGCAGTGAAGATGCAGTAGATCTTACTGGTGAGGACTTGGTTGAGATGAAAGGCCTTGTGGCTGCTGCCACGCTCGAGTACTTGCTCAAGGCAGTTAAGCTCTTCTCCAGCATGGATTTTCGCGCTGATAATTACTCCACCCTGCCTTTGGAATTAGCTTTGGTGGATTGTGCCTTGTCTCCGATGATGGGACAGGAGGAGGTAACTGCAATTAAACCTTTAGAGGCAATTAAACCTAGTGAAACAACAAAATCACCCCAGTCTTTTCAAGAAGCTGAAGTTCCTAAGGCAGTGAATAATGTTGAAACACTAGGCACGGAGGTTTTCCAAGATATCGACTATTTGCGTGGTCGATGGAAGGAGTTCATTCACTCCTTGAAGGGGGAAGGCTCCAGTGGCAATTTAGATGCCTTTTTGCGCAGTGCCTGCGAGCCAGTGGCTCTCGAGGATAGTACTCTAGTATTAGGCTTTTATTACTCCTTCCACAGGGAAAAGATTGAGGATCCCAAGTATCGACATCTGGTGGAGAAAAAGCTCAAGGAAGTCTTTGGCCAGCCATATAAAATACGGTGCATTTTGTTTGAGCACAAAAGGGAAGTCCCATCCCGGGAGAAAATAGAAAATCCTTTAATTAAAGCTGCTTTGGAAATGGGGGCTGAGATAAGAGATGGATAAATCGATATTACGCCAAGCACAACAACTTCAGGCAAAGTTGGCTAAAGCCCAGGAGGAATTGGGCAAGCTTACTGTGGAAGCCTCCAGTGGAGGTGGTGCCGTCAAAGTGGTGATTGATGGACACCAAAAGGTTCATGCCGTGGAGATATCGCCAGAGGTGGTCGATGCTGAAGATGTTGAGTTGCTACAAGATTTAGTTATGGCTGCTGTTAATGAAGCCATTGACAAGTCGCAAGAACTTGCCAACAAGCATCTTGGCAGCTTAACTGGGGGGCTTAACATACCGGGATTGTTTTAGAAGCAAGAATGGCATCAATGTTTTTTGCATCTCTGGCTGAGCCTGTAGCTAGGTTAGTGGAGGAATTCAATAAGTTACCAGGGATCGGTCCCAAAAATGCGCAAAGGTTGACCTATTATTTATTGCGTAGCTCGGATGAAGAAGCCAGAGCTTTAGCACAGGCCATTTTGGCTCTGAAGGAAAAGATAAAGCTTTGTTCGGTTTGTTTTAATATCACTGACCATGATACCTGCTCTATTTGTCAGGATGAAGAGCGCGACCATTCTAAAATTTGTGTTGTGGAGAAGCCTTCAGATATCGTTCCTTTGGAGCGAACGGGAAAGTATAATGGCGTTTATCACGTGCTCCATGGAACCATTAGTCCAGCGCAAGGGATAACAGCGGAAAAGTTAAAGGTAAAGGAGCTTTTATCTCGTCTTGAAGATGGTTCAGTAACCGAAGTGATTGTGGCAACGAATCCTAATCTCGAGGGTGAAACTACAGCTCTGTATCTCAGACGCATTATTATGCCTTTGGGCATTCGTATCAGTCGTTTGGCTCGTGGCTTGCCCTTTGGCGCTGAGTTAGAATATGCTGATGATGTGACTCTGAGTCAAGCACTCGACCACAGGCAAGAGTTTTAATAAAGATGGGTCCCCCCCGAAGTTATCAAACAGAGGCTATCGTCATCAAACAAAGCAGGCTTGGCGAATTTGATAAAATTATTACCTTTTATACTCCCGAATTCGGCAAGCTAAAGGCAGTAGCTAAGGGAGCTTGCCGCCCCAAGAGCAAGTTGGGTGGCAATGTGGAACCTTTGACCTATAGCCTGGTGCTATTGGCAAAAGGACGTAACCTCGATATTGTCACTCAAAGTCAAACCATTGATGGTTTCATGGCTTTGAAAAGCGACCTGTGGCGTGCCTCTTGCGGTCTTTATATCTTAGAGCTCATCGATTCCTTTACTATGGAAAATAGTGAGAATCGTCCCTTGTTTAATTTATTGCTCGATGCTTTGCGTCAGTTATGCCAAGTTGACAGCAGGGGGATTGTATTACGCTATTTTGAACTTCACCTTCTGCATTATCTTGGCTATCGTCCTCAATTACACCGCTGTGTCATGTGCGATTCGCCTCTCAAGCCAGAGGTCAATTTCTTCAGCTCTAGTCAAGGGGGAGTCCTATGTCACCATTGTAACTCTAGAGAAACTCGTCATTACGAGCCCTTCGCCCCCTATCATTCTGACTCCTTCGCCTTGTGTCATTCTGAACGAAGCGAAGAATCTCGCTCAGGACAGGCTCCGCAACCAAAGAATCTTGCTCAGGATAAACTCCGCGAAGAATTTCATGGGGCGCAGGACAGGATCCGTGAAGCAATCTCACTAAGCTCTTCACTTCCTCTTTCACTTGATGCTTTGAAAGTTCTCCGTTTATGGCAAGATTGCGACTATGCTACCGCAAGGCGAGTGAAGGTAAAATCAGAATTATCTTCACAATTGGCGCAAGCGCTGCAATGCTATATAGTATATCTGTTGCAGCGAAAGGTTAGAGCAATGGCTTGGCTGGAGGAGCTAAAAAAACTTGACAATCATGGAGGGGAGAATTAAAATCGCTCCGCACTTAAAAAAGTGTCGGCAGTAATGTAAATGGATAGTGATTCGCATCCCAAATTAAGCATTAAATTTATTTACTCCTCTGAGTTAAGGCTCGCCTTTCCAACTCTAATTCTTTTATTCATTGCGTTTCAGGCGTTACAGCCTCAATTGCCTTGAGAAATTTCTAAGGTTTAATGGGAAGGAACAGCAAAGTCAACATTTTATTAAGAAGAAGGTAAAGTAATGTATGTTGTAATAACAGGCTTAAGCAGCATAGGAAAGAGTTTGGCAGAACTCCTTTCCAAAGAGGGGAACGAGGTGGCGGTTGTAGACTTGGACAAAGCGAAATGCGCTGAACTGGCAGCGTCTTCCGATGTGATGGTGATAACAGGGGATGCTACCCAAAGGTCATCTCTGGAAGAAGCGAGGGTCAGGAATGCCAACGCCTTAGTGGCTGTAACTGGCGACGACTCAGATAATTTAATGACTTGTATGTTAGCTAAGGAGATGGGAGCGAAGAAAGTTATCTCTATATTAAATGATGTTGTGCACGCTGATGCCTTTAAAGGTGCTGGAATCGATGTTCAAGTTAAACCAAGTGCTGTAGTGGCAAAACATATTTATCGCATGATTTCACAGCCTTATGTGAAGGATTTTCTCTCTTTTGAGAAGGCAGAGATCTTCGAAATAGAGACTGGGGAAGGCATGAAGTGTGTCACTAGGAAAGTTTCTGAGATGGGAACTCCGAATGGCGTGAGAATCCTTGTGATAGAGAGGAAAGGGAAATATTTGAATGAGGATGTTAAGATAGAGCCTAAAGATTGGCTGACTCTCATTGTAAATCACGAATCTTCTAAAAAGGGAGTCGAGTTTATGAATAGATGGTTTACCAGAGGGTAAGGCTAAGCCTCCATATCCTCGGCTCATTTCTAAAATACCTCGCTCTAATCTATATTCTGCCCTTGGCAGCAGCTCTTTATTATGGCGAGGGTGAGAATTGGCGGATTTTTTTATATTCTCTGCTGCTCACCTTAGCTATCGGGCTGTCTCTTGAATTTGGGCTTAAAACCACGAAGGAAATAGAGCGTGCTGATGGGTTTACCATAGTCTCCTTCGCCTGGCTTCTTGTGCCTTTACTTGGCGCCGCCCCTTACATATTTCTGGGATGGAATTTCCTAGATGCCTTTTTCGAGGCTATGTCTGGCTTCACTACCACTGGCGCTACTATACTTGTGACGGTGGAGGAGCTACCTAAAAGTGCCCTTTTATGGCGCAGCCTTACTCAATGGCTGGGTGGAATGGGAGTGATAGCGCTATTTATTGCTATCTTACCGAAGTTAGGAGTGGGGGGCTCACAGCTTTTTGATCGGGAATTCCCCGGCCCCTTGCCTGAAAGACTCCGCCCCCGAGTTAAGGCGACAGCAAGGCTTCTTTGGGGAATTTATGTAGGTTTCACTGCGGCTGAACTACTGCTCCTTTATTTCCTGGCTAAGCTTCCCCTCTTCGACTCAGTTTGCGTCTCCCTTTGCACTCTCCCCACCGGCGGCTTTACCCCCACTACAGCAAGCATCGGCGCTTATGCTGCTTATCCATTAGCTAAGTATATTATCATGGTCTTTATGTTTCTAGCAGGGACAAACTTCATAATCCATTATCAAGTTTTAAAAGGGAAATTCAAAATACTTAAAGATGAGGAATTCCGGCTTTACCTCATTTTTTTAGTGGCAGCTACCTTGCTATTAATCCTTTCACAAGGTCTTAGTTCCTGGAGATATGGGCTCTTCCAGTCACTCTCCATCATGACTGGTACAGGCTTTGTCACCTGCGATTTTGGCTCATGGCATTCTAGCGCCAGAATGGTGCTTTTAGCCTTGATGTTCATTGGAGGCTGTGGTGGCTCTACTACAGGAGCGATAAAAGTAGTGCGGGCTTTAACCTTGCTGAAACATAGCATGGCAATGATGAGAAGGGCTATCTCTCCCAAAGCTGTGATTCCAGTGAAATATAACAAAAAACCAGTCGCAGAGGGAATAATTCGTGATGTAATCTCTTTCCTCTTTCTTTACCTCCTCGTCGCAGTTGTCGCTTCTATAATACTTAGTTTTTTAGGACTTAATTTGGAAACATCAATCTCCGCGGTAGCCGCTACTTTAGGAAATGTGGGTCCAGGATTGGGCGGAGTAGGTCCCTCCTTAAATTACGCATGGCTCCCCGCAGCGGGGAAGGTTATTTTGATTATCTGCATGTGGTTAGGCAGGTTGGAGCTATTTACAGTTTTTATGATATTTTTGCCCCGCTTTTGGAAAAGCTAAACTTTAATGTTCAGCCACTCCCTATGTTACCCTGAGTGAAACGCAGGGTCTCTGAGATTCTTCGCCAGCGGAGTTTACCCTGAACTATATGAGATCCCTCCCCTTCAGTCTGTTCAGGGCTTCGGCTCACACGCTCAGAATGACACCACGGTAAACAGTCTCAAAGTGGAAATATAGAGGCAGCTCACGCTATACTTAGCGTGAGCTATGGTCAAAGTTGCTTTTCAGGGGGAAAGAGGCGCTTTTAGCGAAGATGCCGCCGTAAAGCTTTTTGGTGGAGATATTGACTTTTTATCCTGTGTCCGCCTTGGAGGTGTTTTCCATGCTGTGTTAGAGGACAAAGTTAGTTTTGCTGTAGTCCCTGTAGAGAACTCTCAAGCTGGCAGCATCAATGAGACTTATGATTTGTTATTAACATATCCTCTTAATATATTTGCTGAGGTTATTCTGAGGATAAACCATTGTTTAATGGCTTTGCCTGGGGAAAAATTGGCAGGCATAAAAACAATCTATTCCCACCCCCAAGCTTTAGCTCAGTGTGAAGAGTTCCTGAGCAAGCTGGAAGCTGAAATTGTCCCCACCTACGATACTGCTGGCAGCGCCAAGATGATAAAAGAGAGCGGGTTAAAGAGATGCGCTGCCATAGCTAGCAGGAAAGCCGCCGATATCTATGGGTTGGAGATACTGGCGCCAGAAATTGAAACCAATGTTAACAACTACACCAAATTTTTTGCTATTTCTAAGCAAAAAGCTAAGCCAGCCGAGAAAAATAAGACCTCCCTTGTTTTTGCTGCTAAACATGTGCCTGGCGCTCTATATTCTATATTGGGCATCTTCGCTACTAGAAATATAAACCTGACAAAATTAGAGTCCAGACCAAGCAAAAGTAAGCCCTGGGAGTACGTATTTTATGTTGATTTCGAAGGTTCCATAAATGGCGAAGTTTACCAAGAAGCTGTAAAGGAACTACAAAGAGAGGCTACTTTTGTCAAGATACTCGGCTCCTATCCCCAAGCTGAGTAGCTGAACGCAATAAGGTTTAAGGAAAGGAACGATAAATTTTTTTCTGTGCTTAACACGACAAAACTCAACAAGCTGTGCCCGTTGGTCAACATGTGAGCCAACCCGATAAAGCCCAAAACGCACTCGGTAATATTCACGGTAGCCAGTAAGTTTCTTGATCTGAGATAAATCCAAGGGATTTTCCGCCGTTGGCAGGAAGACAAATGCGAACTCTTCTACCTGGGAACGTGTATCTCTTGGCAACTTTTTTAGTTCCTGTAGGAACACTTTCTTATAAGTTACCTGCCACATGATTGCTCTTCAGGTAATCCCTTGTAATAGGCTTTTGCTTCTTCAAGGTCGAGCGTTTCATCTTCAGCCACTTCAGCAATTAACTGGCCTAAAGCATAATCTTCAAGGACACGTTCGATTTTGGAAAATGTTTCAATATCAATTTGAACAGCAATCGGTTTATTGCTTTCGTCCATCAAAATCTTCTTCTGTATTCTCATATTGCCTCCTTATAAATAACGTTAACTTAATTTGGCCTTCAATTTTCTGTACGTGTCGCTCAAAGCTTCCGATATCACTCTGGTTTCAGACAATACTGGCATGAAATTAACATCGCCTTGCCATCGGGGCACTATGTGAGTATGGAGATGACCCTCTATCCCAGCTCCAGCAACTTTGCCTATGTTTAAGCCGATATTAAAGCCTGCCGACTTCAAAGTCTCTTTTAGAAGCTCAAGACTTTTCTTGATAATATCAAAATGCTCTCTTGCTCCTTCGTCTGTTAAGCCCTGTAAACTCGCTATATGTCGGTAAGGGACTACCATTAAATGCCCTGGATTATAAGGGAAGGCGTTCAAAATTACGAAGTTGTGCTGCCCACGGAAAAGGATAAGGTTCGCCTCATCATTATTTTCTCTAGGCTTCTGACATAGAATGCAACCTTCTTCCTTCGCCTTCTCTATGTATTCCATTCTCCATGGCGCCCAAAGCTGTTCCATTTGCCTTGATAATATCCTGTCTCTAAGTCAATTGCAACAGGGTTTGCAAAGTTGACTACAGGGCTCAGCTAGAAGTAAAATGTTGAGGTAGTTATGCTAGAGGTTCTGACCCAAAAACTAAGTAAAGTATTTGATAGGCTTGCTGGAAAAGGCAAGCTTAGTGAAGGAGATATTGATGAAGCTTTACGCCAGGTGCGGCTAGCGCTCCTGGAAGCAGATGTAAATTTTAAGGTAGTTAAAGAATTCTTGTCGAAGGTAAAGGAGCGCGCCCTGGGCGCTGAAGTATTGCACAGCCTAACACCAGCCCAGCAGATTATTAAAATTGTCAATGAAGAATTAATCGCTATCTTAGGGAAGGAGCCTAGCTCCCTAGCACCAGTTCCCCACCCGCCTTCAGTTGCGCTTCTCGTGGGATTGCAAGGCTCCGGTAAAACTACTACGGCAGTTAAGTTAGCAGTCCACCTTAAACAGGAAGGGCAGTGCCCTTTATTAGTAGCTGCTGATACTCGCCGACCTGCTGCCATCGAGCAGCTCAAATTACTAGCTGAGGAGCAAGCCATCCCGGTATATAGTGAGGATGCTAAAGTAGCTCCAACAACCATTTGTGCGCATGCCCTGAAAGAAGCTAAGGAAAGTGCAGCAACCTGGATTATAGTGGATACTCAAGGGCGCCTACATGTTGATGAAGTCATGATGGCGGAATTGGCTGATATTAAATCCGCATTACAGCCTTCAGAGGTGTTGCTTACAGTAGATGCCATGACGGGGCAAGATGCAGTAAGGGTAGCTCAGGAATTCCACAGCCGAATTGGGCTTACTGGACTTATCCTGACGAAAATGGATGGTGATGCCCGAGGTGGGGCTGCTCTTTCTATTAGATTTGTCGCTGGGGTGCCCATAAAATTTATGGGCACAGGTGAGAAAATAGACGATTTAGAGCCCTTTTATCCTGACCGTTTGGCATCTCGCATCTTAGGTATGGGAGATATGCTCAGTTTCATTGAGCAAGCAGAGAAGACCTTTGACCAGCAACAAGCCAAGGATTTGGAAAGAAAAATGCGCAGCACGGGTTTTGATCTTGAAGACCTCCTCAGCCAAATGCGGCAAATCCGTAAGATGGGCCCTCTAGGTCAACTAATTGAGATGATACCGGGCTTTTCCAAGCTCGCTCCTCAACTTCCCGATGACGGAGGAGAAAAACGGCTAAAAAAGGTAGAAGCCATTATCCTGTCTATGACCTATGAAGAGCGACGTAATCCAACTATCATCAATGGGAGTCGTCGTCGTCGTATTGCGCGAGGGAGTGGCACTACACCCAAAGATATTAATCAGCTCCTTAACCAATTTTATCAGCTAAAAAAATTGACCCGCTCTCTAACACGAGGCAAGTTACCCAAGAACCCAATGAATATGTTTACCATGCCAGGGAGACATTAGCTATCAGCCTCCAGTTATCAGTTGAATGCTGACTGCTGAGAGCTATTATTCAATCTAAATAGCCCTTGAGTTTCCGACTGTGGGTGGGATGGCGTAGCTTGCGCAAAGCTTTACCTTCAATCTGCCGTATTCTTTCCCTAGTTACATTAAATTCTTTGCCTACTTCTTCCAAAGTTCGGGCATGTCCATCTTTAAGACCAAATCTAAGCTGTAGTACCCTTTTCTCGCGCGCGGTAAGCTCATCGAGCACTCTATCTATTTGCTCCTTGAGTAGCTGCTCTGCAGTGGCCTCAGTGGGAGCTAAACTGGCGTGGTCTTCAACAAGATCGCCCAAACGGCTGTCTTCGTCTTCGCCAATGGGCATATCCAGCGATATCGGCTCGTGGAAAAACAAGTCCATAACTTCCGCTACCCTTTCCGAACTTATATTCAGGCGCTGGCCGATTTCTTCATAGCTGGCTTCGCGCCCGAGTTCTTGGGTTAACTGCCGTGCCGTTCGTAATAATTTATTAATTGTTTCTACCATATGCACTGGAATGCGAATGGTTCGGGATTGGTCGGCTATAGATCGGGTGATACCTTGCCTGATCCACCAAGTAGCATAAGTACTAAACTTGTAACCTTTTCTATACTGAAACTTATCCACAGCTCGGATGAGGCCAATATTCCCTTCCTGAATAAGGTCGAGGAGGGAGATGCCATGCCCGATGTATTTCTTGGCTATGCTAACTACCAGGCGCAAGTTTGCCTCGGTGAGGTGCTTCTCTGCCTTCCTTGCCTCAACTATCACCTTTTCAAAATGAGCCTCAAATTGGGCGCTATGAGAAATAAGTTGAGACAAGAACTCGTTGTTAACTAGGAGAGCCTTTATATCTTGCCACGGAGTTTTGTCTCCAATGAAAGCTAGCGATTGTGAAGGTAAAAGGTGGCTATTTACCGAAAGATTCACTATGGCTTCTTCCGCCGCCATAGTTCCCTTATCTATCCTTTGGGCAACTGCAGTTATTAATGCTGGATCTATAACATTATCAATGGCAGCGCAAAATCTGGGATCCCTGATCGTCTCTAAAAAGCTGCAGGAGGCGTCGATATCATAGTGTTCTTCTATGACCTGAACAATGGGATATGCCTTAGGTAATTGAGAAATCAAGTAGCTAACTATGTCAACTACTGAGGGGAAAATTCTATATTTCCTGAAGTATGCGTCTTCGGTTCTTTCTAAGTATCTGCCCTGTTCTATCCTGCTAGATAAGGACTTCTCTTCGGCTCTTTTGAGAAGTGGCACCCTGCCAATTTCATGGAGATACATGCGGGCTGAGTCATCGATTATCTCATGCTCCTCGATCCCTATTTGAGAGGCAACTTCTCCATGGAGGATTTCGCTGATATCCCCTCCTGTTTTTTCCTCGGCTTCAGTCTCACCAGTGAGGCTGTCTTCTTCTGATTCCTCATTATTATCCAGGTCGAAGTTTCTCTTTTTAATTAAATCCATTGTTTAATTCCTTTTTTAATGAAAACCTCTCGAAGCTGTTGGCCAGAATTTATTCCTTGTTCCTCTAATTTAGATAACTCTGAGCTTGTGCCTCCCCTTTCCCTTTCTACCTCAAGCATTACTTCTTTCTCAGCCTCTAATCGCCGAGATAACTTCTCTTGTAGGCGGAGAATGCAATTAGACAAATCAAGCTGCCGCGCTCTATCATTTTTCCCTATGTCTGGCGGGAAAGTTTTATTTAATAAATAGTATAAATGTTCTCCTAAACTGGCGTCAAGTTCGCTTTCTAGGTCGGAAATATCTGGAGAATGTTGCCATTTGACAAAGACTTCGCGATTCTCAGTATGGTCGAAGTGGTTTGGTGAGAGCTCTTGAGCTTGGTGGCGAAGCTCGGGATATCGGAGTAGCAGAGCTAAACAGTATTCCTCAACGGGACTGGATGTGAGTTTACGAGCGAAGCGAGATTGGTCTGCTGACTTGCTAAATTGTGGCCCTTTTTGGTTAGTTTTTAATTCCTTCAAAGTGGCTTTTATGTCGGACTCTTCGATCTTTAATCCATGTGCCAGTTTCTGCACATATTGGGCTTGCCGTAAGGGGTCCTTTATTCTTTCAATTAAGGGCAAGAGTTTCTGTATGGCTAGAGACTTATCCTTAGCTTTGTTAATGTCAACCTTGCTTATTACAATATCAAAGGCAAAATCTAACATAGGAAGAGCTTGCTCCGCCAAATTTTGCCACAGGGTGGGATTCTCACTTACCACCTCATCAGGGTCTTTGCCCCGAGGTAGAGGAATGACCTTTATTTCAGCGTCAAGGATGTTTTCACTTTTAACTAATCCAGACAATACCCATCGTGGTGCAGGTATTAATTTTCCATCTGAATTTCCAGAATAAACAGGCGCCTCTAAATTAGCTAACATCCTTCCACCTCGGAAGGTAGCTTCTTCTCCAGCAGCATCGGCATCAAGCGCCAGGGTTATGTTCTTGGTTAACCTTTTAATAATGCTGACCTGTTTTTCAGTCAGAGAAGTGCCCATTGAGGCAACTACATTTTGCCAGCCGCACTGATGGGTGAGAAGCACATCCATATAACCTTCCACGATTATCACTAAATTTTTCTTCCTAATGGCTGGCATAGCCTTGTCAATGCCATATAAGCTATTGCTCTTATCAAAAATTGCTGTTTGGTGCGAGTTAATATACTTGGGCAAGGAATTATCTAGCGCCCTAGCTCCGAAGCCAGTAACTCGGCCTTGAGTATCGCATATAGGAAACACCAGCCGATTGCGAAACCGATCATAACTATTTCCATTCCCCTTCTCTATTATCAGACCAGCTCCTGCAAGCTCATTTTCCTCATATCCTTTGTTCATTAAATATTTCTTAACTGTGTCCCAGCTATCGGGGCTGAAGCCCAGACGGAATTCCCTGATAGTTTCGGGCATAACTTTTCTCCCGGCAAAATAGCTTCTAGCCACCTCGCCCGCTGCAGTGGTTAAAAGTAGGTGGTGATAATATTCAGCTGCTGCCTCATTAATCTGGAACAATTTCTCCTTTTCTTTATCTTCGACCTTAGCTGGCATTCCAGATGGGCTTAAAGATATCCCTGCCCTTTGAGCTAAAAAGTGGAGAGCTTGACCAAAGTCAAATCCCCCCCTTTTCATAATGAAGGAGAAAACATCACCGCCGGTGCCGCAGGCACCGAAGCAATGCCAGGTCTGTTGCTCGGGAAAGACAAAAAAGGAAGGGTGTTTCTCGCTATGGAAGGGACACAAACCTTTGAAATTACGCCCTGCTTTTTGCAAAGGAACATATTCGGAGACAAGCTCTACAATGTCTATCCTTTGCTTCACTTCGTTGATTGTGCTCATTTAGCTTAAATTCTAATATCTAAAACCCTAAACAAATTCAAAACCTTCTAAAATCAAAGATAAAAAGCCAAAATTACAATTCAAAATGCAAAACTTAAAAATGTTTTTACCTTTGCTCTGTATTTTTACATTTTTATTTCGTTTCGGTCCTTTGGATATTGTTTAGGACTTGGTACTTTGGATTTCTCTTAGAGATATTTCCTCAGCTAATCGTAACGCATATTGATCCGTCATTCCAGCAATGTAATCCACGACTTTGCGCTCCTTGCTATCAGGTAAGGAGGCGAATTCCTGAGGTAATTCATCATCATGTCTCAAAAAATAAGAATATAACAGACGCAGCACTTTCCTCGCCTTAGCCGATTCTTCTCTTGTTAAACTGGGATTGTATACTTTATCAAATAGAAACTGGCGAAGGCTATTAGCTGCCTTGAGGACTTCAGTGCTCATCCCAATAGTTGGTTTTGTTAAATTGCCCTGAGATTCTTCGCTATGCTCAGAAGGCCAGGAACAGTTCACGATGTCACAAACCAAAGTATTAATTCGCTTCGCATGTGTATGCCCTAAAGTTGCTATTACTAACTCAGGCAAGTCATTCTGGGCAATAACGTTGGCTCTTATAGCGTCTTCAACATCATGGTTAATGTAAGCCACAATATCTGCTATCTTACATGCCTGACCCTCGAAGGAACCCACATCTCCCCATCCTTCTCCTAGAATCTCAGCTTGCCCCTTGGAATGCTTGAGGATACCATCTCGCACTTCCCATGTAAGATTTAATCCTTGTCCCTCTTTCTCCAATAAATCAACCACTCGTAAGCTTTGTTCATTGTGTCTGAAGCCACCGGGGTGTAGTTCATTTAAAACTTCCTCACCTATATGACCAAAAGGCGTATGCCCTAAGTCATGTCCTAGGGCGATAGCCTCAGTTAAGTCTTCATTGAGATTTAGAGCTCGAGCTATGGTGCGGGCGATTTGAGATACCTCTAGTGTATGCGTAAGCCTGGTAACATAGTGGTCACCTAAAGGAGCGACAAAAACCTGTGTCTTATGTTTTAAGCGCCGAAAAGCCTTGGAGTGGATGATGCGGTCACGGTCACGTTGAAAGCAAGTTCTTATTGGGCATGGCTCTTCCCATCTCAACCTGCCACGACTAACCTTGCTCTTAACAGCATAAGGAGAAAGATTTTCTTCTTTCTCCTCCGTTCGCTGACGTATACCCAGATACATAAATACTAAATCCTAATCTCTAAGTAGCTATCAGCTAAATACTGGACGCTGAGTGCTGAATGTTCGTTGATATTGTTTAGGTTCCGTGCTTAGAATTTCTATGGTTGGTAGTCCTCCCCAATCTCTTCTCCGCCTCTGCTATATTTAACCTCATTGAAAGTACCACATCCTGGTTCAAGGACATTGAGTCTATCCCACATTCAACCAGAAACTCCGCAAATTCAGGAAAATCACTCGGAGCTTGACCGCATATTCCTATCTTCCGCCTTGGTTTATGATTGTGCGCTACCTCTATGGCATGTTTCACCAGCTTTTTCACTGCTTCATTTCTCTCGTCAGATATGTGTGCCACAATGACGGAATCCCTGTCTAAACCGAGCGTCAATTGCGTTAGGTCATTAGACCCTATACTGAATCCATCGAATACATCAGCAAATTCCTCCGCCAAAATCACATTTGACGGTATCTCACACATCACATACACTTCCAATCCATTTTCCCATTGCCTTAGACCAAACTCTTCCATCACTTTTATCACTTTCCTCCCCTCCTCTGGCGTCCGGCAAAATGGAACCATCACCTTCACATTTGTCAATCCCATCTCATTCCTCACCTTCTTTATCGCTTTACACTCTAAGCCGAATGCCGGCTTGAACTTCTCATCATAATAACGAGATGCTCCCCTCCAACCCAGCATGGGATTGCTTTCCTCTGGCTCATAAAGATTCCCCCCAATCAAATTTGCATATTCATTCGTCTTGAAGTCAGAAAACCGAACGACGACATCGTTGGGATAAAATCCCGCCGCTATCTTCGCTACCCCCATAGCTAAATTGTCGATGAAGAACTGTTTTTTATCTTTATACGCTGTGCTCCTCCCATCTATCTCCTCAATTATTTTTGCTATCTCCTTGTCCGTATCCGCCTTCTTCTTCAGTTTATCGTATTCTATTAGCGCCAATGGATGTATGCCAATATAGGAATTGATGATGAACTCTTCCCTGGCTAAACCGACACCATCATTGGGAATTTGACCTCGGATAAATGCGTCGTCGGGAATACCAAGATTCATCATTATCTTGGTGTCTGGCCTGGGAAGGTTACCAACCTCCACTTCATCCACCCTATATTTCAATTTCCCCTCATATATCCTGCCCTCGCCTTGGGAACAGTCTACTGTAATCTCCTTGGCATCTTTCAGGACCTCTGTCCCTTTGCCGGTGCCAATTACACAGGGGACCCCAAGCTCACGACTCACTATAGCGGCATGGCATGTCCTTCCACCATTATTCGTAATTATTGCACCAGCAATTTTCATTATGGGTTCCCAGTCGGGATCCGTCATCCCAGTAACCAGAATCTGTCCTCTCTTGAATGCGTAAATTTCATTGCTATCTTTTATCACATTTACCTCACCTTGCCCTATCTTTGTGCCCACTGCTTCCCCTACAAGCAGCAACTTCCCTTCCTCCTCGAGCACATAGGTCTTGAGCAAGGCTAAGTCCGATTGTGAATGCACTGTTTCCGGCCTGGCTTGAACTATGAAAAGATTGTTAGTTGCTCCATCCTTTGCCCATTCGATGTCCATAGGTATTCCATAATGTTCCTCTATAAAGCAAGCCCACTTTGCCAGAAGCAGAACTTCATCATCACTCAACACAAATTTTCTTCGTTCCTCTGGTTCAACTTCTTTTTGCTCTGTCCCTGTCCCACTTTCTTTGTAAACCAACCTCTTCTCCTTCGTCCCCACCTTCTTTTCCACAATAGGTCTGAACCCCTTCTTTAAAGTAGGCTTAAAAACATAAAACTGGTCAGGATTCACAATTCCCTGTACCACGTTCTCTCCCAGTCCATAAGCGCCGGTTATATAAACTACCTCTCTGAAGCCCGATTCCGTGTCTATGGAGAAGATAACACCGGAACAGGCTAAATCAGAGCGAATCATCTTTTGCACTCCCACAGAGAGATAAACGCTGAGGTGGTCAAACCCCTTATCCACTCGGTACGATATTGCCCTGTTTGTGAACAAAGAGGCAAAGCACTCCATGACTTTCACTAACAATTCCTCTTCCCCTCGCACATTCAAATAAGTCTCTTGCTGTCCTGCAAATGAAGCTGTAGGCAGGTCTTCCGCAGTGGCGCTGCTTCTCACCGCAACATCGATATCTCCCCCATATTTCCTTTCCATCTCTCGATAAGCAATCCTTATTTCCTCCTCCACTTCCTTAGGGCAAGACGCATTTCTTATCAGATTCCTTATTTCTTCCCCCCGCTGGAACAGATTTTTCATATCGTGTGTATCCAAGCCCACCAGAGTGTCTCTGATTTTTTGACCTATGCCTGCTTTCTCTATCACACACTTGTAGGCTTCAGCAGTGATAGCAAATCCAGCAGGAATATTTATTCCCTTTTTGCTTGCATTCCTTATCATCTCGCCAAGAGATGCATTTTTACCTCCCACCAAAGCTATATCCTTTACGCCAATCTCCTCAAACCATTTAATGAACTTCACGATTTACCCCCTAATTTATACTCAAGCACAGGGATATTGGCACCCATCACCCCAGCTAAATATGCCCCTTTGCCACCGATTAAAGCGCCTGTCCCTTTTACCAAATTCACCAAACCAAGCGACGAACTTTAGCTCTTTTGCCAGTATTACCTTCTTACCATGGTTGAAAGCCTTAATTATACCAGCCGAGTAGGGAATTAAGCAAAAAGGCAGGAAGAGCCCAAAAACTATCTCAGAGGATTTGACAGCCATGCATTATGGGTGTAATTTTGTTTATTTGCCATGTCCGCTTATAGAGCAGTAGGCGATAAGAGCTGGGTAGCAAGCAAGGAAACATATATTCATAAGATATTCTCTTCTATAGCCGATAACTACGATTTCCTTAACGGCTTGCTCAGCTTTAATAGGGATAAACATTGGAGAAGATTTACTGTTTCCAAAATTGAACTTGAGGCTGGAGAGCAGATTCTTGATGTAGCTACCGGAACCGGTGCTTTGGCTTTGGAATTGGCTAGGAAGATTGGTAGAGAGGGTAAAGTTGTCGGAGTTGATTTTTCTGGGGAGATGTTGGGCAGAGCTCATGGTAAGCTGGCGAAAAGGCAATGTTATAATCTGGAGCTTATCTGTGCTAAGGCGGAAGCCCTTCCTTTCCCCGATAATACCTTTGACTATGTTAGCATTGGCTTTGCCTTGAGGAATATGACAGAAATGGAACAAACACTTCGAGAAATGACCAGGGTGCTAAAGATAGGCGGAGAGATGCTTTGCCTTGAGTTTAGCCAACCTCGACATAGGATATTCAGACGGATTTATTATTTCTATATTTTCCATATGCTACCTTTCCTCGGGCAGGCTATATCAAGGAACAAGGAGGCATACGCTTATCTTCCGAAGTCAATCGCAGAATTTTACAGCTCTCTGGAATTGAAACAGATTATGGAAAAGGTGGGGCTGGGGGATATTGTGGCATATCCTCTCACTCTCGGGATAGCCACAGTTCATGTTGCAGTCAAGAAGGCAACACCATGCAATCGTTGCCAGAACGAAGATGAACACGATAGTCAATAAGCAGATTATAGTTAACCAAGTAAAGCATTGTACAATTTTTTCCGGTCATTGCGAGCCCTTCACCTCTTGTCATTCTGAGCGTGTGAGCCGAAGCCCTGAACAAAGTGAAGGGGAAGAATCTCAAGGGCTCAGGGTGACATAAGGAGTGGCTGAACATTTACGAAAAAAAGGGGGAACTCAATGAAATTAAAAACATGGTTTCTGGAGACCAGACCTCAGTTCTTGCTTCTTTCTGTAATACTGGCATTCCTGGGTACCTCAGTAGCCTGGTATGATTGTGAATTTCATCTCGGCTACGCCTTACTGGCTTTCGTTGGGCTACTTTTGTGCCACATCAGCGCAAATGTGCTCAATGATTACTTTGACTATAAAAGCGGGATAGATTTGGAGGTTAAAAGAACTCCCTTCAGCGGAGGTAGTGGCATCCTACCCCCGGCTCTGCTTGAGTCGAGGCATGTGTTCCGGTTTGGGCTGATTTCTTTCTTGCTAGCTGTGCCTATAGGTATTTATTTTGTCATTACCCGAGGCTGGCTTTTACTGCCTCTACTTTTGGTAGGTGCGATATGCATCCTTCTTTATACGCCTTTCCTGACCAGGCTGGGGTGGCCTGAGTGGGCGCCCGGACTGGGGATGGGGACTTTGCCTATCCTTGGATTCTATTTCGTTCAGACTGCCACTTACACCCTCCCAGCAGTTATAGCAGCCATACCTTCGGGCATTCTGGTGCATAATTTGCTCCTTTTGAATGAGTTTCCTGATACCGAAGCCGATAAGAAAGGCGGCAGAAAAACCTTGCCCATTACAATGGGCAAGGCAAGGGCTAGCGTGCTTTATTCCATTCTGACTGGGGTAGTCTATTTTTGGATAATTGGCGCTGTAGCGGTGGGACTAATGCCAGTCTTCTCTCTAATGGCTTTGCTAACGCTTCCTTTTGCTGTAAAGGCTATTCAGGGTGCTCTAAGGCATCGAGAGGAGGTAAGCGAGCTGGTGCCAGCTATGAGCAATAATGTCTTGGTTGTACTCCTAACTCAATTGCTTTTAGGCGTGGGCTACATTCTGGCGGGTTTTATAGGTTAGAATTTAAATCTGATTCTGAATCTGTTGCTCAAACCTGTTAGTGATAATCTCAATCGGCGGTCTCCACCTAACACCGCAAAGATAACATGATTAATTTTGCGGCGCTTTCTGCATCATAGGCTTTAATGCCATGTTTCTTGTGTCTATCATCCTGCGCCTGCCTGCAATATCGAGGTATAGAGAGTATGAGGGGGTGAACTCGGGGCATGGTTGTTACGGAACAACTTGAGCAAGTTATGTGTTGCGCAAATCAGCCACCATTCGCTTTGCGCTGCCTTAATGCCACGCCGCATAAACATACCACAATCACGCACAGCTTTGATCTGACCAAATACTGGCTCAACCGTCTGGCTGCGCAGTTTATACAAAGCGCTTCCAGCTTTCGTTAAGAGCTTCCGCTCCATCCGATCCCGTACTGATAGTTGCTTAGGTATTCTCCCCCGTGGCGCCCCTCGCTCACGCATTGCTTTCCTTTGTTTCCAGTCCTTGGTTGTTGCTATTAAAA
>CAZPDE010000007.1:0-32794 GCA_964585315.1 uncultured Dehalococcoidales bacterium
TGGGTTCCTCGTAGCATATCTGGTTACCCCAGTTGACTAAATCCGGTAGTTGGAGTCTATATGGTTGGTCAGGATGGTTAGCCCAAATGCTGCTTAGTCTGTTATTCCGTGGTCGTAAAGGTAATCAACGGCGTCTTGAACAGTTTGTATTTCCTCCATATCTTCGTCAGCTATTTCCAGCTTCCTTCCGGAATTGCTGAATTCTTCCTCTATAGCCGTAATAAGTTCAATTAAATCTAAAGAGTCAGCATTCAAGTCATCTGCGAAGGATGCTTCGGGTATCACTTGCTCCTCCTCGACCTCTAGCTGCTCTACAATCACCTTCTTTAGCCTGTCAAAAATGCTTGCCATTTTGCCTCCCTTTATTCAGTTTTAATTGGTTCATTTTTGCTGTACTCGGCTGCTATGGAGCCTAATACTCCATTAATTAATCTCGGTGAAGAATCGCTGCCAAAATTCTTAGCTATCTCCACAGCCTCATTTATAACTACCTTGACTGGAGTAGTATTAAATAGAATTTCAAAGATGGCAAGGCGCAGGATATTTCTATCGATGATGGGCATTTGCTCTATAGGAAAGGCTGGGGCAAAATGCTCAACGAGTTCGTCAAGCTTAGATTTGTTTTGTATCACCCCTTGCACCAGCTCCTCACTGAAGCTAAGCACTTCTTGGGACAATGTTTTTTCCGCGGCTAAATGAGCTAAAGCTTCCTCTCCTTTATGCTTTGTGCAATTAAGCTCATAAAGCGCCTGAAGAGCAGTGATTCTCGCCTTTCGCCTGATACCAGTCATAGTTAATTTACTAGCTGTATGATATCCTCAATTCCTGATATATTGAAGGTCTGTAACTCCGAATTGATTCGCCGAATCAAACCGCTGAGCACTTTCCCGGGACCAATCTCGTAAAAGGCAGTGACCCCATTATTCATCATATATTCAACGGAGCTCTGCCATTGAATGCAATTACGAAGTTGTTTTACAAGCTCTTCCTCTATCGAATTTAAATCGGTCAACGGCTGGCCAGTTACATTGGCTATTATAGGAATTGTTGGTGGATGAAATGCAACTCTTGAAATGACTTCACTGAATTCAGCTATAATCGGCTCCATTAAAGCAGAGTGGAAAGCTCCGCTAACCTTCAGAGGGATAACACGGCCAGCACTATTCATTTTAGCTAACTTATTGGCTTCAACTAAAGCATCGCTGGCGCCACTGATTACAATCTGCCCAGTGCAGTTTATATTGGAGATTTCAGTTTTACTGTGAAAGCAAATGCTCTTAACGACCTCCTCATCAAGCCCTATTATGGCGAGCATGCCTCCGGGATTTTTTTGTCCCGCTTCATACATTAATCTACCCCTCTCCCGAACTAGGGTTACAGCATCAGACAGGCTGAGCGCATTAGCAGCCACAAGAGCGGTGTATTCCCCTAAACTATGTCCCGCGGTGAAGGAAGGCAGTGGCAGGTTTTCGCTACTATTTTTTTGTGCTGCTTTAAGGCAAGCAATGCTAGTTACCAATATCGCAGGCTGGACATTCTTCGTTTTGATAAGCTCCTTCTCTGGTCCTTCAAAGCATAAGCGAGTGAGGGGAAAGCCTAGTGCCGTGTCAGCTTCGTCAAAAATTTCCCTGGCTGAGGAATAGGTATTATATAGGTCAGCTCCCATGCCTATTTTTTGGGAGCCTTGCCCTGGGAAAACATAAGCTATCTTTGATGTCTCATCCATACTGTTAGCTAGCCTTTCTTCTTCGGGGTTTTAATCTCGATTACCTGTCTATCATTATACCAACCGCAGGTAGTGCAAACCCTATGAGCTAACTTAGGGCTGTGGCACTGCGGGCATGTATCTAAAGCAGGCAGAGTTAGCTTAAGATGGCTGCGCCTTTTCCCTTGGCGCGCTTTAGCATATCTTCTTTTAGGTAGAGCCATACAAATTCATCTCCTTTATGCCAGCACAGTCAGAGCGGCATAGTGGTTTCATAGGTAAATTTAATAAGACATATTGGCGTATTAGCTTGCCCAAGTCAAGCATGTGCTCACTATCGATGATGAAGCTATTTGATTCTTCGGGCAAGGAAAGCGGCAAGCCACTAGATACATCAACTGTGGAAAGGAATTCTTCCTTTATGGCGAAACTTATGGGACAAAGAAAACTATTGAGGCAGCGACTACATATGAGTTCTACCTCGGCGGTCAATTTACCTCGAACCAGGATTCCCTGACGGCTACGAACCAGCATTATTTCCCCTTTAACAGAGCCTGTGATTTCCTCCTTGATTGCTTCATCCATATCGTAGCTGCGGCTAGAGCCGACAGGCTCTTTCAGCAACTGAGCCACATTTACTAAGCCCTTAGAAGATCTTTTTTTGAGTTTTCCCATTGCCATAGCTAAGCCGAAATAGCGCCACTGGAAATTTAAGTTAAATACGAAGTATAATAGCTATCGGCAGGAGTTTCAAGTATTGCGCATGAAAGAGCTGAAGCAGGAGTTTTGCCACCATGATTAAAGTGGGCATCCCCAGAGCTCTAGCGTATTACCAATTTTACCCCGGGTGGAAAATCTTTTTTGAAAAGTTAGGTGCAGAGGTGGTAGCATCACCACCAACTAACAAAGATATATTTACTTGGGGAAACTCACGGGCGGTTGCCGAGACTTGTTTACCGGTGAAAATCTTTTTTGGGCATGTCGTTTTTTTAGCCGATAAGTGCGACTACATGTTCATTCCGGCAATTCGCAGTTTAGGAGGAAAGGCTTATAATTGTTCTAAATTTCTTGGATTGCCTGATATGACCAAAGCCATAGTGCCGGAATGCCCTCCCATCCTTGATCCGGAAATAGACCTCAACAAAGGGCGACGCAGTTTAGCTCGAACCATCTATAGCTTGGGACGCCATTTTAGCTCTGACAAAGGCAAGATAAAGAAAGCAGCCGAGGAGGCAGGGAAAGCCAATTTAGCCTACCGAAAGGAAATGGCCGATAGGGGAATTACGCCCCTCCAAGCTATCGATGGGATATGCCAAAGCGAGAAGCAATCGGCTCCTGATATGCCTCCAAGATTGAAAATTGCTGTTATCGGGCATCCCTATGTCATTTATGATGATTATATTAATCATCGGCTAATTTATCGTTTAGAAGCAATGGGAGCCGGGGTTTTCACTCCGGGGATGGCACATGAAGAGGCACTCAATATTGCCATGATAAGGCTGGTGGATAAGCCGCATTGGAGCTTTGAAGTCGATATAATTGGCGCTGGGGAATGCTATTTAGAAGCAAAGGTTGATGGTATAATTAGCGTGGCTGTCTTTGGCTGCGGTCCCGATTCCATGATGATTGACATAGTGCGGCGCAGGGCAAAAGAGTTTAAAGCCCCCTTTTTACATCTCAGTTTAGATGAGCATACTAGTGAGGGAGGGCTAGTTACTCGTTTAGAGGCTTTTCTCGACATGGTCAGGAGGAGGGAAAGGGTATGCGTGTAGGTTTCCCCCATTTTGGCAATGTTTATATTCCCGTAAAGGCTATGGCTCGAAAGCTAGGCGCTAGTGATAGTGACCTGATAATCCCGCCGCCAACAAGCCAACGAACGCTAAATCTAGGGGTCAAATATTCACCAGTGGAAGCCTGCTTGCCCTTCAAGCTCACCTTAGGCAATTTAATCGAAGCTTGCGAATTGGGGGCAGATACCTTGATTCAAGCAAGAGGCGTCGGCATTTGCCGATTGGGCTACTATGCCAAAGGGCAAGAACCAATCCTTCATGATTTAGGCTATGATGCTCACTTCCTTACCTTGGATGTCACCCATCACAAGTTTTTAAGCATTTTGCAACTCATAAAGCATACGGCTAATGATGCCCCCTGGCCTAAAATTATTTCCGCCTTTCGTTTTGGCATAGGGAAGTTATTTGCTTTGGATAGGATAGAAGGGGTGGTTTGGAAGACACGAGCGGTGGAAGCTGAGAGAGGAACTGCTAATCAAATTTATCGAGAAGCTATCAAGGCTATTGATGAAGCCACAAAGCGGAAGGAGGTAAAAAAGCTAACCAAGGACTACATTGATAAACTGACCAATGTTCCTATGAATCCTAAGGCTGACCCGGTTAAAGTGGGCATCGTGGGTGAAATTTTCGTTGTTCTTGACCCCTTTGCTAATATGGACATTGAAATGGAGTTGGGCAAATTAGGTGTGGAGGTAAAGCGAACTATGAGTCTTTCCCGATGGGTCAAATACAGCCTGTTTCTCAATTCATTGGGCATAGATGAGTGGAAGGAAGTTCATAGGGCAGCTATGCCTTATCTCAAGCGTGATGTTGGCGGTGATGGTTGGGAATCAGTGGGTGAGAAGGTAGTTCATGCTCGGGAAGGATATGATGGTATAATCCATCTAGCACCTTTCACCTGCATGCCCGAGATAGTAGCTGAGAATATCATGCCATCAACCAAGGAAGACATACCAGTGCTTGCTATTCTCTGTGATGAACAACTGGCTAAGCCAGGAATGATAACCAGACTTGAGGCTTTTGTTGATTTATTAAAGTTCCGAAGGAAGAGGAGAAGGATATGAAAACTTACCTTGGCGTCGATATCGGTTCGGTTACCACTAAGTTGGCTCTGCTCGATGACCAAGATGAGCTCGTAGCCTCTACTTACCTACGGACTCAAGGCAAACCAATCGTTATGATTCAAGAGGGGCTGAAGGAGGTAAAGGAGCAGATGCCACCTGAAGCTGAAATCTGTGGTGTAGCTACTACGGGTAGCGCTCGTTATTTGGCTGGTGTTGTTCTTGGCGCTGATTTAATAAAAAATGAAATTACCAGCCATGCTATCGCTGCTATGCACTATATACCTGAGGTGCAAACCGTTATTGAAATCGGAGGTCAAGATAGCAAAATTATCATGATTCGTGATGGTGTAGTTATTGATTTTGGCATGAACACAGTGTGCGCTGCTGGCACTGGCAGCTTTCTTGACCACCAAGCTTCGCGCCTTGATATAGGTATTGAGCAATTTGGCGAGTACGCTCTAAAAAGCGAAATGCCCGTGCGTATTGCCGGGCGCTGCACTGTGTTTGCTGAGTCAGACATGATTCACAAGCAGCAAATGGGGCATAAGATTGGCGACATCGTTTATGGTTTATGTCAGGCTTTGGTGCGCAATTACCTGAACAATGTTGCTTTGGGCAAGGAAATCCTGCCCCAGGTAGCATTCCAAGGCGGCGTTGCCTTCAATCAGGGAATAGTTAAGGCGCTTAATGAGACTCTGGATACTCAGGTTATTGTTCCGCCTCATCATGAACTCATGGGTGCTATCGGGGTGGCTCTTCTGGCACGCGAGGAAGTAGAAAGCAACAGCCACAAAACAAAATTTAAGGGATTTGAGGTTAGTCAAACAGATTTCAAGGTTTCCTCCTTTATTTGTAAAGCTTGTCCCAACCAGTGTGAGATTGCTCAGCTTTCTGTTGATGGCAAGGTTCTAGCCAGGTGGGGAGGGCGCTGTGATAGGTGGGAAGGGGCAGGGGCAGCGCTAAATACGGATAAATTCTAAGCACGAAATCCTAAATGGAAATCGAACAGCAAAAATCAAAATGCAAAAATCACTTTTTAAAGCCTTTTTGCATTTTGAATTGTAATTTTAATTTTTTATCTCTAATTTTTGATATTTGAATAATGTCATTGCGAGGAACTAAGCAATCTCAATTTAAGGAGCTATGGATAGAAGTTATCAAGTAATCATTATTGGTGGTGGACCTGCTGGACTCACTGCTGGGCTATATTGTGCCAGGTCAAAGCTTAATACTCTGCTTATTGAAAAGGGAGTAATCGGCGGGCAGATAACCAATGCTGAGCAAGTAGAGAATTATCCTGGCTTTCCCCAAGGTATTTCGGGCATTAGATTAGGACAACTTATTTATGAGCAAGCTACAAACTACGGATTGGAAATTTTGCTTGCTGAAGTTACTGCCTTAGCGCCTCACCAGAGGCGCAATCTAGTTAGCACCAGTGAAGGCGATTTTGTGGCTGATTCGGTAATTATTGCTTCTGGCTCGAGGTTTCGTAAGCTGGGAGTACCTGGGGAAGATGAGCTTACAGGTCGGGGCGTTTCTTATTGTGCCACCTGCGACGGCCCTTTGTTTAAGGGCAGGGCTGTGGCTGTGATAGGTGGTGGCGATGCTGCCATTGCTGAGGCTCTTTACCTGAGCAAATTTGCTTCTAAGGTATTAGTCATTCACCGCCGTAATCAGCTTAGAGCCAGTAAGATACTCCGGGAAAAAGCTAAGACTGAGCCAAAGATAGAGTTTGTCTGGGATACTGTGGTAACTAAAATTGAGGGCGATGGAGCAAGTAGGGACAGACCTTTAGGTCTGTCCCTTAGGCTAAAAGAGATAAAGGATGCTACAATATCAGCATTACAAGTAGCCGGCGTCTTCGTTGCCATTGGATTAGAACCCAACACTGATTATTTACCGAGGATTTTGCCTTTAGATGAGGAATGCCACATACTTACCAATGAGCTAATGGAAACAGGGATATCAGGAATGTTAGCTGCCGGAGATGTTCGCCATAACTCAGCCAGGCAGGCGATAACTGCTGCTGGGGATGGCGCCACGGCTGCTTTATCAGCAGAGAGATTTTTAAGCTTGTATTGATAATGTAGCTGTGGGTCTAAAGACCCACAAGGCGAAGCTAAAGCTTCGTCCCTACAATGGGGGAAAGAATGAAAGTTATTTTATTAAAGGATATTTCTGGGAAAGGAAAAGCTGGCGAGCTAAAAGAAGTATCCCAAGGTTACGCCAGGAATTTTCTTTTACCTCAGGGTTTAGCCTTGGCGGCTACACCAGCAGCCATAAATGAGGTGGAGTTAAGGGTGGGAAAGGAAAGGGCTCTGGAATCTGTTGACCAAGCTAAGCTAGTTGAGCTAGCTAAACAGATTGAAGGAACTGAAATTCATCTTCAGGCTCGTGTCGGAAGTGAAGACCGCTTATTTGGCTCTATTACTGCCGCTGATATAGCCGAGGAGTTAAATCGAGCCATAGGACATTCTGAGCCGGAGGCGAAGAATCTTATAGATAAGAAAAACATAGATATAGACAAGCCTTTACGCCAAGCAGGCAGCCACGAAGTAATCGTTAAGTTAGCTAAAGACCTTAAGCCACGAATCACAGTAACCATTGGGCAGGAAAATACATAAAGGGGAAGCACTAAATAGAGATAAATTCTAAGCACGAAATCTAAGCAATATCAAAAAGTAAAGATAAAAATCAAAATTACAGAGCAAAAATAAAAGGTTTTGCATTTTGACTTGTCATTTTAAGTTTTGATTTTAGTTGAATGGCGCAAGAAAAATTGCCACCTTATGATGTTGAAGCTGAGGAAGCAGTAATCGGGTCTTTGCTTATCGACCCTGATGCTGTATTAAAAGTTGTTACTTCCCTCAAACCCGAGGATTTTTTCGTGGAAACGAATCAGGCGATTTATCAGGCTTGCCTGTCTCTTTACCAGCGGAATGAAGTTATAAATCAGATTACCGTAGCTCATGAGCTGGCGCGGCAGAACAAGTTAGAGGGAATTGGCGGCGCTGCCTACTTATCTCACCTAATATCTATCGTCCCCACATCCCTCCATGCTGAATATTACGCTCAAATAGTATCCAGTGCGGCGATAATGAGGAGGCTAATTGCCGCTGCTGGGCAAATTGCTGCTATTGGCTATGAAGCTGGTCCAGATGTGGAAAGTAGCCTTAATAAAGCTGAGGATGTCCTGTTTCAAGTGCGAAAGAGGCAAGGTTCTCGAGACTTTGTTCTCATTCGGGAGGTTTTAGGTCAATATTTTGAGGAGGCAGGACAAGCTGCTGCGCCACGAGAAGGGGAAATACCTCATGTTCTGACTGGTTTTACCGCCTTAGATGATTTCTTGGGGGGGTTGCAGCGGTCTGACCTGATTGTTTTAGCCGCCAGGACTAGTTTGGGCAAGACTAGCTTAGCTCTAAATATTGCCAGGAATGCTGCCATTAACCAGAAAGCTTGCATTGCTCTATTCAGTTTGGAGATGTCTCGGGAAGCGGTGGTTCAGCGTCTTCTGGCTGGCGAGTCAGGGGTAGATTCCATGCGTATTCGCCTGGGGCGCTTCAGCGAAGCAGATGAAGTGAGGATTATGGAAGCCAGTGGAATTCTATCCGAGACATCGATTTACATCGATGATTCCCCTCAGGTCCGCACCATAGATATGAGAAGCAAAGTACGACGCCTTCACTTCGAGCGTGGCATCGACCTGGTTATCATTGATTATCTACAACTAATACAAGGTGATGGTAGAAATGAGACCCGAGTCCAGGAGATTAGCAAAATAACTGGTGCCTTAAAGATGCTGGCTAGAGAGCTGGATGTGCCTGTTTTAGCCCTATCACAGCTGAGTCGAGCTCCTGAATCGCGTCTCCCTCATGTGCCTCAGCTCGCTGACCTGCGCGAAAGCGGCAGTATTGAGCAGGATGCTGATGTTGTTCTTTTTATTTACCGGGATGATATGTATTACACCCCTGAAGAGTGGAGCAAGGTGCATGATATTGAGAAGGAACCCTATCCTCGTGGTATTGCTGATATTAACATAGCCAAACACCGCAATGGTCCTTTAGGGCAGGTAAAGCTACGCTTTCTTTCCAAGATTGCCAAATTTGATAACTTGGAGCAAGAGGTAAAAGCATGGTAGATAGGCAACGAGAGCCTCTGCTTCGCTCAGGGGAGACGGAGTTCACTCCCCTGGCTGATGTCTTTTTTACTTACATAATGCCTAAAATTCAGGATATAGCTGAACTCAAAGTAACGCTGTATATCTTTTACTTGCTTAACCATAAGCGAAGATATCCTCGCTTTGTTACACATAGAGAATTATTGTCTCTTAGCGCTCCAATGGAGATGGAAGAAGAGGCGCTTCACCATGCCTTAAATTTGGCTACGGAACGAGGCACCATTTTACGAGGAACTTTAAACATAGAAGGCAAGTCTGAGGAGGTTTATTTCATCGGCACAGAATTGGATAAGGAGACTATTGCTGGAAGTAATGTCATTGCGGTGAGCCGAAGCCCTGAGCCCTTCGCTTCTTGTCATTCTGAGCGAGTGAGCCGAAGCCCTGAACAAAGTGAAGGGGAAGAATCTCGTGGAGCTCAGGATAAACCATGTAGTGAGCGAAGCGAAGCTATCCGCGAAGGGGAAGCGAAGCAATCCCATCAGGGGAACATCTTTGCTCTCTATGAGCAAAATATAGGGATAATAACACCGATGATTGCTGAGGAACTTAAGGAGGCTGAGAAACTTTATCCACCTCAATGGATTGATGAAGCTTTTAAGGAAGCGGTTATGATGAACAAACGGAGCTGGAAATACATTGCGCGCATTCTTGAGAGGTGGGCTAGCGAAGGTAAAGAAAGTGGAGAGTATAGAAAAGGTACTAAAAAGATTGACCCCGACAAATATATCAAGGGCAAATACGGACACCTGGTCAAAAGATAGCTCTCTCTCTCCCAACGAGGGAGAGAATCAAGGTGAAAGTGAAATCTGTCCTATTTGCAAGGGGGCGGGGTTCGTTCATCCTCTTCTAGATTCGGGGCAGCCTGATTTCAGCCGAGTTGTGCCTTGTCGTTGTCGGCAAGGACGCCTACAAAAGGAGAAATTAGGATATTTAGAGAAGTATAGCAATCTTGGTTCCTTATCCCGATTTACCTTTGACAATTTATCTCCCCTGGGAAAACCTGCTCGTCATTCTGAGGGAGCGAAGCAATCGAAGAATCTCACTCAGGATAAACTCCGCGAAGAATCTCAAAAACATTTAGCTTCTGTTTACCAAGCCGCTAGAACTTTTGCTGATAATCCTGGTGGGTGGCTTATGCTTCTTGGTCCTAGCGGGTGTGGCAAAACACATTTATCCTGTGCTATTGCCAATCACCGTCTTAACTTAGGAGAGCCGGCATTTTATATCAGTGTTGCTGACCTTCTAGACCATCTCCGCACGGCTTTTAATCCCACGAACAACATTACTTATGATGAGCTGTTTGAGCAAGTAAAGAATGTGCCTTTGCTGGTGCTTGATGACCTTACTCCGGAAAGTGCTACTCCCTGGGCTAAAGAGAAAATAGAGCAGCTTTTCAATTATCGCTATAACACCAAGCTGGCAACTGTGATTACCACTGATGTACCTTTGGGAAAACTTGACGAACGCCTACGCGCCAAACTAGGCGATAGTGAATTTTGTCAAGTATGTGTGATTTCACCTATTAGCTACGAGGAAGCGGAACAATCTCCTTTACAGTTAGAGTTATTACGGAATATGACCTTTGATAATTTTGACTGCAAGCGATTAAATCTTTCCCTGGAGCAACGGCAAAACTTACAGCAAGCTTTTAAGCTGGCATCGGATTTTGCTCATTCTCCAGACGGCTGGTTGATATTCCAAGGTATTAACGGGTGTGGCAAAACTCATCTAGCAGCAGCTATTGCTAATTATCGCCGGGCGCAAGGTGAGCCAGTCTTTTTTGTCGTTGTTACTGATCTTCTTGACCATTTACGCTCTACCTTCAGCCCCGAGAGCAAGATATCTTATGATGAGTTTTTCGAGAAAATTAAAACAAGCCCCGTGTTAGTGCTCGATGATTTTGGCGAGCAAGCAGCTACGCCCTGGGCTCAGGAAAAGTTATATCAGTTAATCAATTATCGCTATAATGCCAGGCTACCAACAGTGGTTACCACATGCCTTTCCCCGGATGAGGTTGAGCCACGGATTGGTTCACGAATGGTAGACCCGAGGCTAAGTTTAATGTTTAACATCACCGCCCCCGATTACCGTGGTGATATAAAGCCTACTCATCGAACTAACATTGCTCCGAGACGCTATCCCTGAGCGTCAGGTTGTTGCAATTGAAAAATGTGGTTGCTAAAATGAGCCAACATTAGTGCTGAGGGTAAAGTCATGATAAATTCTCCAGTTTTAGTTCTTAATCAAAGCTATGAGCCTCTCAATTTGTGTCGCATACGTCGGGCTATAGTGTTGGTCTTTCGAGGTAAAGCCGAAGTGCTGGAAAATGGCAGGGGAGAGATGCATTCTGCCCGCGAGATTTTCCAGATGCCCTCGGTAATTCGCCTCGTTTACATGATTAAACGTCCACACCCTCAAAAGAAATTAACTAGATTTGAGATATTTAATCGAGACCAATATACCTGTCAGTATTGTGGGCGAAAAACAAAGGAACTTACCTTAGACCATGTTGTCCCGCGGTGGTGGGGTGGGGAACATAGTTGGGAGAATGTGGTTAGTGCCTGCATTCCATGCAATCGTCGCAAAGGTGGACGCACGCCAAATGAAGCTGGGATGAGCCTGCTGAATCAGCCATGCCCTCCCTGTAGTAACAATGGCTTCTTTATTCCTTATCACCTGATTGACAATCATAGCGAATGGCAAAAATATCTACTCTGATTTCTTGCTTTCATATGCCAGGCAGCAAAGGAGTTTCCCGCAAATGCCTGAAATCTTCATAGGGTTTAAGGCTAAGCCCTGTTCCTTGGCCATTTTAATGGACACCGGAGTGAAGCCAGTAAGGAAGGTTCGACAACATAAAGGGTAACCACACTTACCTATGCCACCTAGCAATTTAGCCTCATCCCTCGGTCCTATTTGTTTCAACTTGACTTGTGTTTCCAGGCTGTGGCTTAATTCCCGAACCAATCCTCGAAAGTCGACCCTTCCTTGAGCGCAAAGGAATATAGTTAGGTGACCAGTCTCGGGATCATAGTGAGCCGCTAGGGGTTTCATCATTAAGCCGAGCTTGGCTACCATTTCCTTGCATTTAGTTAAGGCTTCCCTTTCTTGTTTCTGCTGAGCTTTTTCTAGATCCTCCGTCTCTGCCTGACGCACTATTGCCATTAATGGCTCGCTTAGGTCACTCGGTTGGACTTGAGCCTCAGAGGTGATGACTTTGGCTATGTCTAAACCGTGGCTAGTATCTAATACTACATAATCGTTAACTTGCAGGGGTAGATTTCCAGCATCGCAGTAGAATAACTTGTTCCCTGGCTGGAGACGAACTTTAATTATCTTGGCCATCGAAATGTATTATAAATCTTAAATTCGAATTTCTAAATCCTAGACAGAGATTGCTTCGCTTCCCCTTCGCGGATAGCTTCGCTTCGCTCACTACATGGTTTATCCTGAGCTCCACGAGATTCTTCCCCTTCACTTTGTTCAGGGCTTCGGCTCACTCGCTCAGAATGACAAGAAGCGAAGGGCTCAGGGCTTCGGCTCACCGCAATGACATTTTTGTTTAGGATTTCGTATTTAGCCTTATTTTGGCATATTGAGCATCAGCGATTCAAATGCCAAACGGGGATTAACATTTTTAGAAAATTCCTCCCGTAACGAGCGTAAATTAGCAAGGAACCGTTTGATCTCATTTAAACTCAGGCTCTTGGCTTGTTCTTCCAGAGCCATTTCATAGTCTACATTGATAATGGCTTCCTTGCAACCGCCTTTAATAAGCATCAAATCACGCCACCACATGAGCCATGCCTCCATTACCTCTGCTACGGGTTTGCGGTTCTGGCTAAATTGGGTAGCTATCTCCTGGGCATAAGCAAATCTCTGCTCTAAGCTGGCGCTTGTTAGAGAAGATATCATGGTTACCCTTTGAGTTCGCTGCCTTAATATGTCGTCGTCTGCCAATGCAGATATTGCCCAGCCAAGGCAACCATGAGATAAACGAGCCAAGAATTCCGCTTTAGCCAAATCAGCATTATAAAAGTCGGTGAGCATTTTTTGAACTTGCGTTAAAGGCAATGGCTTCAATTCCAGCCGCTGGCATCGCGAGACAATTGTGGGTAGTAGCCGTCTTTCTTCGGCAGCCAATAAAAGCCAAACTACTTTAGGTGGGGGCTCTTCTAATATCTTGAGTAAGGAATTAGCCGCCTCAGTGGATAGATATTCAGCATCATCGATGATAAACACTTTGCATTTACCTTCGTATGGTGGCAAGTTAGCAAACTTCTGAAGCTCTCGTATGTCATCGATGCCTATCTCCGTTCTGGAATCCAAGCCTATAGAGGTAACATCAGCGTGTTTGTGGTCGAGGATTCGACGACAAGAACGGCATTGACCACAGGGTGGCTTATGCGAGCTACAATTTAGGGCTTGGGCTAAATTAAGGGCTAAGGTTCTTTTGCCTACATGATGTGGTCCCACGAGAAGATAAGCATGAGCTATAATATTCTTCTCCAGGCTGCGATCCAATAAAGCTAAAATTTTATCTTGTCCTAGAACCTGCCACATTTAAATTACATCCAGTCTCATCAAATCTTGATAGCTTTCGCGGCGCCTGATGAGATGTGCTTTGCCTTTCTTTACCATAACTATAGCTGGCTTAGGCAAGGCATTATAATTGCTCCCCATAGGGATGGAGTAAGCACCGCAAACTGGTATGGCAATAATATCACAGGGGAAAGTTGAAGCCAAGGTGGTATCCTTTACCAGAATGTCTCCAGATTCACAAAGTTTACCAGCGATGGTAACTGAGTCCGCCTCTGCCGCTAAAGCTTTATTAGCTACCAGAGCCTCGTGTTTGGCTCCGTAAAGAGCGGGGCGGATGTTATCGCTCATGCCACCGTCAATGCAAACATACTTTCTTATGCCAGGTATCTCCTTTATTGCTCCGACAGTATATAGCGCTATTCCAGCTTGCCCTACAATTGCTCTCCCCGGCTCGATGATGAGCTGAGGATAAGTGAGCCCCGCCTGCGAAATAAGGCTATTTAACTTGCTCGCTACAGCCTTAGCATACTCAGCCACTGCAGGCATTTTAGAATCTAAGGTATATGGAATGGCAAAACCGCCACCGATGCTAAATTCACTAAGGTCAAAGCCAAATTTCTCACTCATTTCTTGGGCGAAGTGAAGAACAAGCTCTATAGCCAGCTCGTAAGGCTGGACTTGGGACACTGGGGAACCGAGATGGAAGTGAAGTCCTAAAAGGTTAAGGTTAGAAGCTGATATAGCCTGTTTTACTGCCTCTTCAGCCTGCCCTGTAGCCAAGGGAAAGCCAAATTTGCTATCTAGCGTTCCTGTAGTAGTGTATCGATGCGTATGAGGGTCAACCCCCGGGGTAATACGAAGCAGAATATCCTGATTGGTTCCTTTCTCTTTAGCCAGTTTATTAAGCATCTCAAGCTCGTAAAAATTATCTACTACAATTCGGCCAATGTCCCAATCTAAAGCTAGCTTCAGCTCCTCTGGCATCTTATTATTGCCATGGAAGTAAACCCTGTCCAATGGGAAATCCACTGAATGGGCAATGCTAAGCTCTCCCCCTGAGACGACATCGAGCCCTAAACCCTCTTCCTTAAAGATGAGAGCCAAAGCTTTATTTAAAAAAGCTTTAGAGGCGTAAACGACCAAGGTGTCAGGATAATATTTACCAAACTCAGTTTTAAATTCGCGACATTTGTGGCGGAGGGTGGATTCATCGAAGAGATAAAGTGGCGTGCCAAATTCTCTGGCTAGGTCAACGACATCACAGCCACCGATGCAGAGGTGACCTTGATTACTTACCTCGGCAGTTAACGGGAAGAGAGAGAGTTTAGGCACACTTTTTGTATTCAATTTAACTATAGAATGTTACCCTGCCTAACCACACGAGTCAATAAAAGCAATCTTAACGTTAGTGTTAAAAGTTGGCAGGTAAACATCCACCCGTAAACATCCCACTTATTCTCCTGGGCAGAATTTTTCAATAACTTTTAGCCTCACGCCAGGCAGTCCGCAGCTCATTGAGCTTGATATTAACATCAGCCCAAGTCTTACTATCCGTCATCAGACCACGATTTCGCCAATCGAACACCATTTTATCCATTGCCCAAAACAACTCAGCCAGCTTATCCTCAAGCCCCAGAGACACCATCTCTTTCACATCGTCAGGAGTTAAAGCACTCACCATTTTAAGCAGAGCATCATCTAACATTCTCACACCAGCTTTTCATTAACTTGGCTTAAAGCGCTAACCCCATTCCATACCAATAAACTTCGATATCGGCTCACGATTCCCAATCTTGTCCAGATAACCACTTTCGCTAACCACCATAAACCCCTCTGGGAGGGTTTGATATTTATTTGGCAGGACTTCTATTCCAGGTAAGGTAGCGCCTTCCAAAAATCTCAAACTGGCGTCACCTCCAGTAGAAACATGGGTCATCTTATCGGTGAGCCCCATTTCTAAAGAGTCTTGACAGGGGATTTAATTCGTTTGTTTGACCGATTGAAAGGAATCCTTTACAATGTTGTAGATTGCAACTATATTTTGGAGCAAGTGAGATGGATATGAGAGTTATCAAGGAATTAATAAGTGTAAAGGAGGCTGCTAGGGAGAGTAATCGGGGCATGGAAACTGTGCGGAGGTGGATTTGGTCGGGTAAGCTACCTGCTCAGAAGCTTGGCAATCAGCTCTTTATAAAAAGAAGTGATTGGGGAATTTTTCTCAAGCATATAAATAGGCAGAGAGATGACAGGTTCAAATTTATAGAGCGTGCTACAGCGTTACAGGAGAGAATACGAGCTAGAACAGGAACAAACTTTGATATTTCTGCCTTAATTGAAGAATCTCGCCAGAGGCATGAGCTATGAATGGTAGCGTGTGCATCGATGCTAGTCTAGCTCTGACCTGGTTATTAGCTGCAGAGCAAAATGAGACAGCCAATGCTTTGCGCCGGAAATGGGATGAAGACGGGGTGGAGATTATTACTGCTCCATTATTTCATGCTGAAGTTACCTCGGTTCTCAGACAGCAAGTTTATTTTAAGAGGCTCCTGCCTGAAGAAGGAGAAGAGGCATTTTCAGCTTATTTAGAAATGGGGGTAAAAAGCATTGATACCCCAGGTATGCAGAAAAGGGCTTGGGACCTAGCCAAAAAGTTTAATCTTCCCCGAACTTATGATATGCAATATCTAGCCATAGCCGAGCTAAAAGACTGCGAATTATGGACTAATGATAGGAGGCTTGTTAATTTGCTCCATGGAAAAGTCTCCAGGATAAAGTGGGTGGGAGCGTATGTTCCATGAGAGCGTGGAGTTTTTTAAAGTGCTATGCCCTTATGGCTCAGGCAAGAAATATAAGTATTGCTGCGGGAGGTAGTGTAGTGGGTGGGGGCTGTAGGAGTGGTGGCTTTAGCCCCGCACGGTCCCAAAATGCAAAATTTGCTGTTGTTTCTTATCAATTATGATATATTATTCTTGACCTGAGTGGATATATAGGAGAGCTTTGTAATGAGGACACTTATAGATATACAAGAGCATCTGCTAAGAGATTTACTAAAGGAGACCAATGCCAAAACAAAAAAGGAAGCCATTATAACGGCTATAGAAACTTATCTTAATTTGAAAAGGAGGGAGAAACTCGCTTCTCTCATCGGCAACTATGATTATGGCTCTACTGTAGAAGAACTGGAGAGGATGAGGGTTGATGACTAGGGTAATAGTGGATACTTCCGTTTGGGTAGAATCTTTTCATCCTAAAGGTGATATTAAGTTAAAAGAGGCAGTCAAGAGGTTAATAACTGAGGGGAAAATACTTCTCCCCGGAATTATAAAGGTAGAGATATTAAGAGGAACAAAGTCTCAGAAAGAATACGAGAAGCTTGACGAATTATTAAACGGTTTAACTTACCTTCCAGTGGGAGAAAACTTCTGGGGGCGGTTAGCTCGATTTTCCTTTGATTTGTTCAGGAAAGGGATTGCTGTTCCTTTGGTGGATACTTATATTGCTCTCCTAGCCATAGAAAATAACGCCTCACTTCTTCACCATGACCAGCATTTTGATTTAATAGCTCAGAAAACTGACTTAGAAATACTAAAGGTGGTGTAATAGAAGTAGCGTCGATGTAATGCTTGCGTCTGCGGCTCAGGCAAGGAATATAAATATCGCTGCGGAAAATAGGGGAGGCAAGAATGACTAATGAAGAATTACAAGAGGCCATCAGGGATGCGAATAAAGATATAGAAGGTTTATCTTTGTCCCCACCTAGCGGGCTTTTCCCCCCGCATGAGGTAAGGCGCAGGGAGGCGGTTTTATTAAGGCAAATAACCCTTTATAAGATAGAGGACGCAAAGGAAGAGAACAACGAAATTCTGGAGCGCTTTAACACTGAAATCTATGAGTTAATGACGGCCTTTGTGAAGGTGGAGTGATGAGGCGATAGTAAAGAAATGAAGTTTAATGATTTGATGGAAATGTATGAGGAGAAGAGGGTTGGTAACTAGCTGAGAGAAAAGGGAATATCTTAGGGGGTACAATATAAATGGAACGGGATTCAAACTTTCAGATGCTGTCTTGGTTTACAGATCAATATAGAATGGGGAATCTGGATTTAGAGCCTCCGTATCAAAGAAAAAGTATTTGGAATAATGACTACAAAGTCTATTTCATTGATACAATTCTTCGGAACTTCCCTTGTCCAACCATATTCCTGGCAGTTGAGATTAGTCCGACCGGCATTACTAAATACCATGTTGTTGATGGTAAGCAAAGACTTTTAACAGTTTTCGAATTTGTAAGAGATGAATTAGCTATATCATCAGAGAAATATAGTGACCCTGATTACGCCGGTAAGTATTTTTCACAACTGCCAGACAAAGTAAAAGCTGGTTTCTGGGGGTATAAGTTTACAATAGAATATCTCAAGGACGCGAATAGAGTAGACTTAAATCAGTGTTTTGACAGGTTGAACAGAAATGTTGCTCGGTTAAATGCACAAGAGCTACGTCATGCACGGTTCGCTGGAGTATTCATCACTTATGTAACCCAATTAGTAGATGATCCATTCTGGCGTGATATGGGGATATCTACTACTTCAAGAATAAGAAGGATGTTAGACATTGAATATGTTTCGGAAATATTTTTGGTAGTCATGCACGGAATCACAGATGGTAGAGACCATTTAGATGGTTACTATGCAAATTATGATGATGATATTCCAGATTTAGATAGCAATAGAAGGAAATATGAAGTATGTAAGGATCTAATTGCAAAGCTAAAGATATACAAAACACGTTATAGTAATCTTGCAGATCTCTATTCTTTATGGTCTACAATGTCTAAGTTATATGATGAGAATGGTGGTGGGTTAGAGGTAGATGTTGAAAGGACGAGAGAAAACCTCTTACAGTTTGCAGATAATATCCGAGACGATATAGAAGACGATCAAGCTCAACTGTACGCATGGGCGGTTAGGCAAGCGTCGAATAGCATCAGAAGTAGGGAGAGGCGTGAAGACATATTAAAAAGTCTTATTATTGTAAAAGGGAAATGATAATTCCTAGAGCTATTGAAGCTTTCCACGGTAGAATAGTAGATTCTTTAAATCTTCTCAAGTTCAACATCGACCAAACACTTGGTAATATAGCTGAGTCATTACATATTGGGTATGTTAAAACAAGGATAAAACCGAAAGAGAGCTTGATGGCAAAAATAGAGAAAGAAGGATATGAAAATCCGGCTGATGAGATTGAAGATTTAGTGGCTTGTAGCTTGATTGTGAATAATATATCTGAAATAGACGTCGTAAAAGACAAGATAAAAGAAAAATTCAATATAGAGGATGAAAAATCTAAAAGGTCTCGATCACCAAATGAATTTGTGTACGATGCCATTCATTTGATATTGAGTTTCAAAGACAGTCCCTTCATGAGTAACAAGGAGATATTAGGGAAAAAGTTTGAATTACAAATTAGAACCGGTCTACAACATGCAATAGATCAAGTAACACGTGAAGGAATTTATAAAACAGATATATTAACTTGGCAAAAAGAAAGAACTGCAAGTGAGATAAGAGCAAATCTTGAATTATTAGATCTATTGTTAGGTGATTTTCCGAAAATAGCTGCTATGCAAGAGGAAAGAGAATATAAACTGTATCAAAACAGGAACAAGATAATAAATTTACTCAAAAATGTTTGGAGTGCTGAAAAATTACCTAAGGATTTACGAAGAGTAAGCATTATTATTGAGGACTACCTAAAACTGGCTAAAACAACGGTAGAAGACTTATCTAATTGGCTAAACCAGCACACTGATATTGTTAATGCTGTCTCAATTACTCCGTGTCAAATAATATTGATTGTTTTGTTCCTAGAAAAGAGTGCTTTTCTTAAGAATGTAAGAAGACAAAATAGGCGTTTGCTCATAACCGATGAGATGATAGATATATGTCCTGAACTTAAGAAAATAGATTCATCGTGTCGCGTGAACATCGACTACTAGGGATTTAGTGAGGGGTGAACTTGTAGAATACTTATATAAGGCAACCCAAGATGCTTGATAGAGATGTAGTTGAAGAATTCCTTGATTGCGAACTTGAGGATATAGAGCTAGAGATTCCTAGTGATATTTCCAAGGAACAACTTGTGGAGGCATTTTGCCAATATGTTGAGGATGATTATTACGACTGGCTGAAGGAGAATTTTAAGTCTTTCTTTGATGATGGCGAGCCTGACTGGGAGTGGATAAGGGAGAGGATTAAACGATAAGTAGAATATAGCCAAGTAATTAGTTGTGGATGTAGTTATTAGCGAGCATGCACGGTTTGAGATGGTTCGCCGCCAAATTCCTGAAGAGGTAGTGATAGGCGCTACCCAACATCCTCAACAAATCGTGGAATTAGGCAAGAGACGTATAGTCTGTCAAAATAAATATTATGATTCAATTGAAGGGAAAGGAATGCTCTTAAGGGTAATCTGTGAGAAGAGCCATGATATGTCTTTCGTGATTACTGCGTATAAAACATCGAAAGTAGAGAAGTATTGGAAGGAGGGAGGTTAAGGATGAAAGTGATTTATGACCCAGATACTGATACGCTGAGCCTCCTGTTAAGAGATGAGCCTGTTGTTGAAAGTGATGAACTTCGAGAAGGGCTAATTATTGATTATGCTAGTGATGGGGGCATCGTTTCCATTGAGGTTTTGGATGCCTCTGAGCATGTTACTGAACCACAAAGCATCGTATATGAGACACGAGGCCGACAGAGAGTTTCATAAAGTTTAGACTGAAGTTGCCAGTAGTCAAAACCAATGAAAAATACAGCTATTGCTAAGGTATTCAGTGATATTGCCGACCTTTTGGAGCTTAAGGGGGAGAATGCCTTTAAGATTCGTGCTTACCAGAAGGTGGTTCGAGCTATTGAGCATTATCCCAAGGAAATAAAGATAATGATTGACGAGGGGGAGGACTTGAGGAATATCCCCGGCGTGGGTGAAGCAATAGCTAAAAAGACCACCGAGCTAGTAACTACTGGGAAGCTAGGTTATTACGAAAACTTAAAGGCTGAATTCCCTGAAGGGATAACTAATCTTTTGGCAATACCTGGCATCGGTCCTAAGACGGCTAATAGGCTTTCTGGTGAATTAGGGATAAACTCAGCGGACGCCTTAGAGCAAACAATCCACGGTGGGCAGGTAGCTAAGCTTTTCCGCCTCGGAGATAAGACCGCCGACAATATGCTTCAGCGAATTCAGGCTTTGCGCCGCAAAGACCAGCGCATCCCTATCGGGGAAGCCCTGCCCATCGCGGAGGAAATCCTCGGCTCTCTTCGCTCTGTTCCCGGGGTGAGAAATATGACTTATGCTGGGAGCTTGCGCCGATTTCGGGAAACACTTGGCGATATCGACCTTACGGGCACTGCCGATAATCCCAAAGAGGTTATAGATGCCTTTGTCGCCTTGCCTCGTGTAGTGCAGATGTTAGCGCAAGGGCCGACTAAGGCGAGCGCCATTGTTTCCGGGGGATTGCAAGTCGATTTAAGAATTGTGGAGCACGATTCCTTTGGCTCTTTGCTTCAATATTTTACCGGCAGCAATCAGCATAATATTTCACTGAGAGAGAGGGGTCGGAGACAAGGCTTGAAGTTAAGCGAGTATGGAATAACCACCATAGCTACAGAGAGGCTGGAGAAATTTGCCATCGAGGAGGAGTTCTACCATCGGCTTGGGCTTCAATATATTCCACCTGAGCTCAGGGAAGCCCAAGGCGAGGTGGAAAGAGCTGAGCAAGGAACTTTGCCCAAGCTTGTGGAGTTATCCGATATAAAGGGAGACCTTCACATGCACACGGATTGGAGCGATGGGCACAATTCCATAGAGGAGATGGCTCTAGCTGCCAGGGATTTGGGGTACCAGTATATTGCAATCACTGACCATTCTGGTGGACGTGGCATCGCTCATGGGCTCGATGTAGAGAGGTTAAGGAAGCAGATTGCCGAGATTAAGGCGCTTAATGTTCGTATAAAGGGCATTCATGTGTTTAGTGGTACTGAGGTTGATATTCGAGCTGATGGCAAGTTAGATTTGCCCCATGAGGTTTTATCCGATTTAGATATAGTCATTGCCGCCGTGCATTCTGCTATGAACCAGAGCGAGGAGAGAATGACCAAAAGGGTGTTAGGCGCTATAGAGGACCCTGATGTTGACATAATAGCTCATCCCTCCTGCCGCCTTCTAGGTGCGCGTGAACCTGTAGCCATAGATATGGAAGCCATTCTCCTGGCAGCAGCTAAGTATAATAAGGTTTTGGAAATCAATGCCATGCTTGACCGCCTTGACTTAAACGATATTCATGCCTTCCGAGCTAGAGACCTAGGGGTGAAGCTTGCTATCGAGACCGATGCCCACAGCATCGCTCATTTGAGTTTTATGAGGTTTGGAATTGGTGTGGCTCGGCGAGCCTGGTGTGAGCCAAAGAATATATTAAATACCTTGCCTTTGGGAGAATTGCTTGCTTTCCTGAGTATAGAGTAGATGACCAACATTTTAGCTCTTTTCGACCTGGATGGAACCTTATCCTCTGGGCATATCTGGAAAGGCTTTCTTAAGTATTATTTCACACATAAAAAGAGGAGGAAGTGGATATTGGCATTTTGGGCTACGCATTCAGCCTTATGGTTATTAAGCCAGTGCAAACTATATAGCAAAGAGAAATGTTGGTTGCAGTGGATGGAGGATTTAGGCGGCATCTTTGAAGGAGCAAACAAGGAAGAAATATTGGAGGTTTTTCATTGGGTCGCCGATAATAACTTCATCTCTAAATCATTGCGCAGCGATATCGTTGATATTTTATATCAACATAAGCAAAGTGGACATATAGTGATGATTGTGTCTGCTACCTTCAGCGAGTTCTTGGAAATTATTGGGCAGAGATTAGGTGTGCCCGATGTAATTGGCACAAAACTTGAAGTGGTTGATGGCAGATATACCGGCAATGCTGTTAAACCTTTGTGCTTTGGTGAAAATAAGGTTGAGTTGCTTAAAGGATTTATTAACCGAAACGGATTGGAAATAGACCTCCCATCGAGTTTTGCTTATGCCGATAGCATTTTCGATGCCCCCTTATTGAAGCTAGTAGGTAATCCAGTAGCAACCTATCCCGACAATGATTTGCGCCGATTGGCGGAGCATAACGGCTGGCAAATATTGTCTTAGCTCGCTGGGAGCTAAACTGGAGGAATTATGTTCTTTCAATGTATATCCCTTAGAGTTCTCTTATGCTTAAACAATTGTCCAGTGAAAAAGTAGCCTGGCTATTGCACCAGTTTGGAATAGCTTTTAAGCGTCGCAGGAAAGAGGATATTAATGTATTATGTAACATATTATAGTCCTCTCTCCCCTGGCGGGAGAGAGTTAGAGAGAGGGGGATTCACCCTCACCTTAGTTCCTTCGCGGAGTTTATCCTGAGCGCCATAAGCTTCTTCGCGGAGCCTGTGCTGAGGAACGAAGGGCTCAGAATGACATGAAGCGAAGGGCTCAGGACTTCGCCTCACCTCCCATCGAGGGAGAGGAGAAGTAGGGCGAATGGTCATCTTTCCGCCAAGGGAGAGGAGAAGTAGGGCGAATGGTCATCTTTCCTTCGAGGGAACAGAACTTTATAAGGATTTACGCCGAATACTATAAATTTTCTAACAAGTGAGATTGTTTAGCAGCGGTTCGAGCTATACCTGAGACATGGCGGTCTCAAGATATGAAAATTTGAGCTAATAAACAATCTCTCACCCAAGAGCCTGACAACTGCTCTGTTCAGGATCATGGCATAAGGGTATTACCCTAGGGCAAGAAAGGCGGATAATGGATAATGTGTTTATGGCTGACCCTGGGGCTGCCATCAGTTGTGGCCATCAGACTCGATAAAGCTCTCCACATCTTCTTGCTTAAACCTGCGGTCACCTCTGGTGCCGAGGCGGTAGGCAGGAAGGAGCCCTTCGTTCGCCCAATGCCTCACTGTGTTGGCATGAACATGCAGCAGGTGAGCCACCTCTGTGGTGGTCAACATCCTTGAATTCCTTGGTTGTACTTCTATCATGTTTCCACCTTCTTTATCTTTACAGGGCTTTACTTATGCTAACTTAAGCTCCTTTCCATGTCTATCACCTAAAAGTCCTGTGACTTAAGCTCAAACAGCTTTTGCCTGCCCCAAAAGTCCCAGAAAAAAACAGGATTTTTCTTCTATTTTTGGAAGTAAAGTAAAGATAATGCAATTGACATCGCTTATCGAAAATCAAAGATAAAACATCAAAATGACAAATCAAAATGGAGATTGCTTCGTTTCACTCGCAATGACATTACTTTTTAATTTTTGCCTTTTGCATTTTGACCTTTGATTTTTCTTTAGGATTTACCCTCCTATAGATTTCCCTTGTCGTAGGGGCGAGGCTAAAGCCTCGCCCTGTGGGTCTAAAGACCCACAGCTACGAGAAAAGCAAATGGCGGGAGAGGATTTTTATGCGACATTATGCAACATAGTATGATTCTCCCTCCCCTTGCGGGAGGGAGTTAGAGGGAGGGGGAATTCACCCTCACCTTAATCCTCTCCTATCGAGGGAGAGGAATTTTATACGAGGTTATACGGTTAACTATAATCGAGTACAGTTGCCTTCCCTCCTGAAGTGTGTTATTATGTGTATGAGGAGGTGTATTAGATGCGAACCAATATTGTACTAGATGATGAACTGGTAAACGAGGCGCTCAAGCATTCTCACGCCAGGACGAAGAGGGAATTGATTCACGAAGCACTAAAGGAGTATGTGGAGAATCGCCGCAGAATGGATTTGCGTCAACTCAGAGGAAAGATTAGCTTTCATAATGGTTATGATTATAAGAAGCTAAGAGAGGGGCAATAGGGTGATACTGGTAGATACCTCGGTGCTCATTGATTACTTGCGGGACAGGAATAACGAAGTCAGCCAGAGGTTTCAGTTTGTTCTGGATTCTGGAACACCCTATGGTATCGACTCCTTCATCTATCAGGAGCTTTTGCAGGGGGTTAGAACAGAGGAGGAATTCAACCTGCTCAAGCGATATCTGGATACACAGAGATTCTACCATTTGCGGGATGAAATGGAATCCTTTGCCCATGCAGCGCGAATCTACTTTGATTGCCGCAGAAAGGGCATTACGCTTGCCAGCACTATCGACTGTCTAATCGCCCAAACGGCCATTGACAACGATCTCCTTCTATTCCACAACGACTCCGATTTTGAAAAGATGGCTGAAGTTGTTAAGCTGAAGTTTTATGTGGGTTAAGGACAGAATTCACCCTCACCTTAATCCTCTCCCATTAAGGGAGAGGAGAAGTAGGGCGAATAGTGTTCTCCTACCGAGGGAGAGGAACTTGGCAAGATAGTATAGTCCTCTCTCCCCTTGTGGGAGAGAGTCAGAGAGAGGGGGACGCACCCTTACCTTAATCCTCTCCCATCGAGGGAGAGGGATTTTACAAAAAGTTATGCGGAAGACTATAAACTGCCTGATTTTGAAATGGGGCGAGTCTGGTATAATAGAGCCATGAAACCGCGCATACCATATTTGACTATCGTGGGCATATTCCTGCTGGCGGTGAGCATAACACTTATGTGCTCCAACCCCGAACTCATTTTCTCCAAGAGTGTTTCCTTTATCGATACCGAGCTATCGAAGGCGCCGGGGCATGAGACTTTTGCATGGAACAAGGCGGGCTTCAAGACCAACGAGCGCCTAGTGGACTTCCCCATGAAGCTGGGGGAGTGGGAGGGACATGATTGGGACGAACTCAAAGCGGCAAATTTGCGGGAGGCGCTGGGAGCGAATGTCTTCCTCATGAGAGATTATTATCGCCCCGGGCTCTATATGCCCATATTCTTCCTCATCGTTCAAGCCAAGGAATCTTCTGCCCTCCACCCACCTGTCGTTTGTTATAAAGCCCAGGGGTACCATGTGGATGAGTTTACGGATGTAATCAAGGTAACAAGCGCCAGCCAGGGCGGAGCTTCTTCTGATAATGTCCTGACCAGTGGCACGATACCGATGAAAAAGCTGGTGGTTTCCAAGACCTCTGGGGGCAAGGTTATCGAACGGCGGGTGGCGCTTTACTGTTACCTGAGAGGAGGTCAATTCACTTCGGATACCATCAATCTGGTTCGGATTTCGGCAATTGTGCCAGCCCAGGGGTCTTACGATGGTATTCTGGAGGAGATGAAGGATTTAGCTGGACTGGCGATACCACAACTGTTTGAACTTCGCCAAGAAGGAGAAAGCCAGATGCTCATTGCCAAGCTGGCTGGTTGGGGGGTGCAGGGAGGGTTTCTCATATTCCTCGCTTTCGCCATACCCGTTGCCCTCATAACTTACCCCATTCTGAGAAAGGAGCATCCAGTGCGGGGTTCACAAAAGTAAGTTCCATTTTCAGCTTTCCTAATATGATGCCCTCGCTCAGATAGATAGGTGACACCTCAAAGTAAGGGATTATCTTCCGCTTTAAGTTTGAGACAAGCCCTTTAGGCCATTGCAAGTCGTCCTTTGTTCGTCATTGCGGTGAGCCAAAGCACTGAGCACAGCGAAGGGGAAGCGTGGCAATCCAGAAATAAAGAAATACTAAGTAAGAGATTGCTTCGGCTGACTTCAGGTTGCTTCATTACATTCGCAATGACATTCCTCGCAATGACAAGTGAGAAAGTGAATTGACTTTGGATGCCGAGCTAATATATCCTTTTTGAGGGAATGGCATTATGAACAATTCCTACAGAATTCTGGGACTGAGCCTTACCCTGGCAGGCGTTATATTTGCCCCCATATCATTATTCGTTATGAACTCAGCGTTGCTGACTGCCATGGGAATATCGGCAATCATAGTCGGCTTCTCCTGCATTGCCCTGGCAAATACTCGCCCCTACATTTCCCCCGAGGCATGCGAGGTAATACTCAAAACCGGGATGGAAAATACCGCGGCATTGCTGGAAGAGCTTGGGCTGAGAAACAAGGCAGTGTATCTGCCCTCAAACATGAGGGACGGCCACCCCCAGGCACTGATACCACTGACAGATGAGAGAAGCATTCAGCAGGTCAGGGGGAAAATTCCAGGGCGGTTAATAGTGAGGTACGGCGCTCACCCCGATGACATGGCTATTGCGGTTAGCACACCCGGAGGCGTAAATATCGATATGCTGGAAACCAAGCCAGGACCGACATCGGGGGAAATCGAGACTGCCATCTCATACATTTTGGTGGGATTGCTAGACCTTGCCAGCTCGGTGTCTGTAAGCATGTCCGACAATCGTGTGATTGTGGAGATTAAAGACCCCCGACTCCATTACGAGGACATCTGGTATTACCGCTGCTTGGGTAGTCCCCTGGCCTCCATAGCAGCTACCATATCCAGTGAAGCCTTAAACAAACCGGTTACGATTGGCAACGAAAGTAGCGATGAGGAAAGAAGCAAAATCGAAATCGAGGTATTGTCTTGAGAATATATAACCTCTATGTAGTAGTTCTGGCTTCAGTGCTCTGTGTGATAAATATACTGCTGGCAGTATTTGGCCAGAACAGTCTGGAGGTCTACTTCACCGCCAATATCATTGCTTATCTCATAATAAGCTTGCTCTATGTGCAGCTCAATCCCAGGGCAAGGAGAATTCTCGGCACGATGGGTGGGGTGCTCTTCGGAGGCTTCATGGTGATAGTGGCACTCAAGGTGATAGAAATATTGCGGTAAACGAGGATGAGCTCTCACCTGAGTTCCTTCGCTGCTTGCCACGCCTTCGGCTCGCAACTTCGGCTCAGGACTCCGACTCACCTCCCGTCGAGGGAGAGGAGAGGTAGGATGGACAGTTATTCTCCCATCGGGGGAGAGGGGATTGCTTCGGGCTTTGCCCTCGCAATGACATGAGGGTTCGAGGGAGAGGAATTTTATAAAGTATTATGTGGAACACTATAAATCGTCTTTCAAAGAAATTAGCCCTTATAGTCATTGTAGCCGTGCTCATCTTTTGCGCATCGCCCGCTTTGGGACAGGAAGAAGCGGTGTCCCACGAGAACCCCGAAACAGCCGAACTGGCATTCAACGGCATTTCCTTACTCCGGTATTACTCCAATTCCCTGGATTCCGTGCTCAGGAAGGATGCTGAGGAAACAGAGACTAAATTACAGAAGATGCCCTTTGTCAATCTTCCCGAATGCCTCACGGAGGCAACGGACAACTTTGCTACCGATGGGATAGATGTCTCCCACCTGGTGGTGGATATCGACGAAAACCTAGACACTTTGAGAAAGTTGTTGGCACAATCCCGACTTGAGGAATGCACTGAGGTGGCGAATGAAATCGCGGACAAACTGACTCAAGCATACGAGGACTTGGATGGAATCGAGGATGCCACCGAGGTTACCGGCGGGGAATTTAGAGCCACCGCTAGCGCCGGAGGCGATTTGAGACGCTCCTACGACGAGGTAGTAGATAGAATTGATAGAATAAGAGAGATGCTCGACCTCTATAAGAGCCTCATGGCAGATGCATTGCTGGGAATACAAGCGTTGGAACTCCAACTTGCCGAAGGGTTGCTTAAGCCCACTGAGCTTACCCTGAAGGTGGAACCCATGACCGCCTTCGTGGGCGATAACATTTACTTTGAGGGGATACTAACATCTAAAGGGGAACCACTTGTGGGGCGAGAGGTGTACATCCTTCTCGATGGGTCACAGCACACTGCCTCTATGACTGGGACAGATGGTCGTTATCAGGGTACATTACAGTTGCCCTATTGGTATATACACCAGGTAGAAGTGCAGGCACTATACTACCCTCGTGATGAGGACATAGGGGTTTATATATCATCCTTGAGTCCCGAGATAGAGCTGGAGGTTCTCTTCTACGAGGCGGAGCTCGAGCTCACAGTGGAAGACGAGGCGTATCCAGGATGGGAGACAACAATCGGGGGCAAATTCGATTACGGGCAGCCCCTGCCGCCCAGAGAAAGAAAGGTTGAGTTCTATCTCGATACCTCCTTCTTAGCTGAGACCATGGTGCCAGAGACCTTCGAGCAGAAGATATCAATGCCACCAGAAGCAGAATTGGGCTACCATGCTATCACCGTCTCGGCAGAGCCGATGGAAAGATATGCGCCAGTGACCGCCAGCGCCTACCTCAAGGTAACCAGAGCAATCCCTATTGTGGATATGAACTTGCCTCGAGTTGCCCTGATACCGGGAAGCATTGCTCTAAGCGGCAGAATATACTCCGAGCTCGGGCCGGTGAGCCGAGCACCGATAAAGATGAGCCTGGGTAAATCTCAGATAAATCTTGTGAGTTCTGAGGACGGCACCTTCGATACCAAAATCAAAGTGGGGATGACACCCAGTCCCATAGGTTCACAAGACATACGGATACAGGTTATCCCGCGGGAGCCATGGCATGCCATGTTCAGCACCAGCAGAAGAATGATGGTAGTAAATATAGCAAGCTCAGGGGGTATCCTCGCCATGCTACTCGGCTTTGGTGTTCTAGCACGGGGCAGGTTGAGGAGAAGGCGCAAGGTTGTTTTGGAGAGGATGCCAGCACATGGTGCCATAGCTCAGCCAGTCCAGGCATACAGCGATAGCATGGTCACCGCCTCTCTGGCTAACGAGAAGACCAAGTCCATCCAAGAACCTCGCAGCAGAATACTCAATCTTTATCGTTGGATTATCATGCTAATCCAGACCGTCACCAGTGCGTTATTCAAGCCGCAGCAGACTCTAAGGGAATTCTTTAGGGAAAATCGCACATCTCTGGGACCAACTGCCAAATTCTTTGAACAGCTCACCAGAATGGTGGAGAGGTTGCTATATTCCAACTACCAGCCAACAGAAGAGGATGACTTGAAGAGCGAGCAACTCTCCCATAATATAGAAGAGGAAATTAAGAGATGAAAACCCTTGATGTGCTTCTTGCCACTGCGGCGCTGGTTATAGTTGTCTCGCTGGCCTGCTTATGGTCGTGTCCAGCGGTGCAGGATTTCATGAGTGCCAATAAGCTGTGGAACGGCGTAAGAAACTTTTCCAGTGAACTTGATGCCGCTAATCTTGACTCAATAGATGAGCTTCCGGAATTGCCGCAGGGGAAAACCCTGGTAGCTATTCCCACTCTTCAATATAAAGATGAAGACCTATTACAGATACGGAACTTCGTTACCCAGGGGGGAAGCTTGCTGTTAATGGATGATTACGGCTATGGAAACAGCGTGCTGGAATACCTCGGCGTCGATGCCAGGTTTAGCGGTAAATTCCTCCTCGACCCTCTTTTCTGCTATAGGAATCAATGGATGCCCAAGATAACGGACTTCAGCCCCGAGCTTGAGGAAAGTGGCATAGAGATGGTGGTGCTTAACCATGCCACCGCCTTGACAAATGTGGCTGAATCGGATGTAATTGCCTGGTCATCCAGCTCCAGTTTTCTCGACCTCGATGAGGATGAGTCATGGTGGCGAGATGAGCCAAAGGGTCCTTTCCCTGTAGCGGCGAAATTTAAATTGGGTAAAGGAACAGTGGCGCTTGTATCTGACCCCAGCATTATGATTAACAGCATGGTGAGGAGGGATGATAACTATAGCTTTATAAAATATTTAATTGGTCCCGAGCTTGAGTCGGGGCAGGTGTTGATTGAGCGCGCGCATCTGGTCAAAGACCCCCGTGATACATCCAAAATAGGGATGACAAACATGCGGAAAGCTCTCTCCATGCCGTATCCCTTGCTGGGGCTGACGGCGGTGGTGTTTATAGTGGTGTCCAGATATACATTAAAGAAAAATCAAAGGTAAAAATGCAAAATGACAAAGCAAAAATTAAAAAGTAATGTCATTGCGAGGAACGAAGCAATCTCAATTTGTTTAGGATTTAGAGTTTAGATATTAGTGCTTATAATCGTAGTTGCCCAATTTATTGGGCTAGGTCTAAAGAAAGGAAGGACAAATGGTTAATAGTGAAAAGATTGCCGACCTTTACCAAAAGGTGGTGAATGAAGTTTCCCAGGTAATTATCGGCAAGGATGAGATAAAGGAAACCCTCATGATTGCCCTCATTGCCGGAGGGCATGTGCTAATAGAGGGATTGCCCGGCACCGCTAAGACAAAGTTAGCCAAGACTTTCGCCGAAGTAATCGGCGGTGAATTCAAGAGAATACAGCTCACCCCAGATATGATGCCCGCAGACATAACGGGATTCTATCTTTATTCCCCCGACGGCAATTCCAAATTTGTCCCCGGTCCGCTTTTCGCCAATGTAATCCTTGCCGATGAGCTTAACCGCACCACCCCCAGAACACAATCTGCCCTCCTTGAAGCCATGGAGGAATACCAGGTTACTATAGAAAGGGAGACCTACCAACTACCCCAGCCCTTTATGGTGATAGCCACCCAGGTAGAATCAGGAGGAGAGGGCACTTATCCTTTGACAAATGTCCAGATAGACAGGTTCTTACTCAGAGTTATGAGCCGATATTCCTCCAAAGAGGAGGAGAAGCAAATAATAACCAACATTGACAAAATTGATGAACCAGATATCAGGAAGGTGCTCTCCCCGGATGAAATAAAAGACCTGCGAAATGTAGCCATGCAAGTCCAGGTATCGCCAGATATCGTGGAATATGCTGCTACAATCATTGATTCCCTTCGTTCTGATTCAGATGTGCTGGTTGCGCCGAGCAGCAGGGCTGGCATCGCCCTTTACAAATGCTCCCGTGTGTTGGCTCTGCTCGATAGCAGGGATTTCGTTATTCCCGATGACATCAAGCACTTGGCCTTCCGTGTGATTGGGCACCGAATAAGGGTTAAGCCCGAGGCTGAGATGGATGACATCACCCCCAGAATGGTTCTGGAAAGGACGCTTGAGCAGGTGCCTGTCCCCAAACTAGAGATATGATTGGGCTCAAGAGACAGAGCGTGCTGGTTCCATCGAGGATATACATCGCCGTTGCGCTGCTGGCTGCTGCCATATTTTCCTCCCTGCCTCTGTCGATTATACCGTTGCTGCTGCTTCTTTTATATCTATACCTATGGTGGCGGCCCATTAGCGCCATCCTAAGCCTGCTGGTGAACTTCTTCCTGTTCTTTGCGCTGGCAATATTATTCCAGCCAGTTGTGGGCACTTTTTCCCCTCTGCTCATCTCCCTTCCAGTGCTGATTCCTATCAACCACGGTTTGTTGCAGACCTCACCCACGCTTAGATACCGAGAGTCAAGGCGTGACCGCTCCCCAACCAATATCTGCATTACCATGTTTCTAATACCGGTAGTAATATTAGTTATCTCCATACTGCTCGGCAGCTTGACCCTGGCATTGGCGTGTCTGATTTCAGCCGCTTACCTGGGAACTCTCATCAGGAGGGTAATCCAAGGCATGCCTTCAAAACCCGTGGAGGAGCTTAGAATCCAACAACGGATGGTAGCGGGAGCGAAAGCGAACCTCCAGCTCAAATTGACTAGCAGGAGCAAAATGGGTGGAATATTATTTGTGGAATCGCCGTATGAATGGCTAAAAGTGAGCCCCGGAGCATTAGCGCTCAATGGAAAGGAGCTGCAAATAGATATATCCTTGTCACCACCGCTGTCGGGCCCGTCAACCATCAAGCTTAGAGGGCGCGCCATAGACCAATGGGGGCTGATTCAATCCCAGTTTGAGCTTGAGCCTCTGTCTCTTTTTATTATTCCCCGGGCTAGATACGCCGCATGGCTGGCAGAAAAATATCTAGCTGAAACCAAGCCAGGCTCGCTGCCCTTGATTTCACTCCCAACGGTACTCAAGCCAACCTTCGGGTTCAGAAGCGGCATAGAGTATTATGGCAGCCGATTGTACCAACCCGGTGATAGCTTGAGACATATAGACTGGAAGCATTCCCTGAAACTTAATGAGATTGTTACTAAACAATTTGCTGAATCACAGGGGCAATCGGTGGTGGTGTTGATAAACCTTGCGGTTGGTGACGAGGAAGAGGCAGATAAGCTGGCATACAAAATCATCGTTACTGCCATCTCCTTAGCACAGGAGGGTATTCCCGCAGCGCTGGCGGCGTATGACCACGAAGGTGTTAAGCTGACTACCCCAGCGCTCCAACCACAAGAGCTTGTGCTTCGCTCCCTGGAACTTGCCCAGCAAATGGTTACCTTCATCAACCCCGTAAAATATCTGAGCCCTCCGGATGTTGCCAGGTTAAGAGCCAATATCAACCGTGTTGGGCTTGCCCAGAGTGAGGCATCCGAGGTGCTGCTTCAGTTATTGCAACTGGAATATAAAGCCCTGGATAGCAACGCCAGGCTTAATCCGGCTACAAAGGCGCTGCAACAAGCTCTGGCTAAAGGAAAAAAGCAAGTCAACATAGTGCTTATCTCGCATCGCAACCACGATGCCGAAGCGCTTGCCTTTGACACCTTCAGCTTTGCCCAGAAGGGTCACGCTGTCATCGAGGTATAATCAACTCGGGGTCAAGTCTTGCAATGCAACATTAGTTGTGCTATGTTGGCGTTATGG